>JAITQT010000007.1 GCA_031288745.1 Deltaproteobacteria bacterium | reverse complement strand
TTTCCTTGACGTAATGTAGGCTATAAGAGAATATAGGCTATGAAATAATTTTACATCACTCAAAGGGAAGTAAGGAAAAAAATGTCTGAATACGTTCATGGCTCACATAGTGTATTTTTTAATCATCACCACATAGTTTGGATAACTAAGTATCGAAAAAAAATACTTACAGGAGACGTAGCTCTTAAATTGCGGGATATAATTAGACAAATTTGTCAAAATGAGTCTGTAGAGATATTACGAGGTCATGTAGGAACGGATCATGTACATATTTTTGTGTCGGGACCTCCTAGGTTAGCTATAAGTAAATTACTTCAACAGTTGAAAGGCAAGTCATCTCGTATGTTAATGATGACATTTCCAAAATTGCAAAAATAATATTGGTGGCGACATATGTGGGCTAGAGGGTACTTTTGCTGTAGTAGTGGTAATGTTACTGACGAAGTGATTGTCAAATACATTGAGCGCCAGAGTCATCTCGATGAAGAGTTTAAGGTAGAAGTAGAAGAGTAGTCGGGCTACTAATGGTACAGTATCATCCGAAATACTATAAAGATTAGACCGCCGACTTCAGTCGGTGGTACTTGATGAAGTTCTTTCAAGCGGCTTTAGCCGCTCAAAAGCGACTTTAGTCGCCCTAAACAGACCGCCGACGTCAGTTGGCGGTATTTGATTTTTTTAGATGATTGGTCGCTTAAATGAAACGATACGACTTAATAATTATTGGTGGGGGGCCAGCTGGGCTCACGGCCTCCCTTTACGGCCGCCGGGCTGGGCTAAATTTGGCTATCTTAGAAAAAGCCGTTGTCGGCGGACAGATGCGCTTAACTAGTGAGATTGAAAATTGGCCTGGGGTTGATAGGATAAGCGGAGAGCAATTGAGCGAAAAAATGAAGGCCCAGGCCTTATCTTACGGGGTCGAGATAATAGAGGCTGAGGTTAAAGAACTGGCGGCCGAAGATCAAGCCAGCGGGGCCCCTAGGATAATAAAAACCTCGGGTCAGGATTATCAGGCCAAGAGCGTGATTGTAGCCTCCGGGGCTTATCATAAAACAATTGATTGTCTGGGGGCGAAAGATTTTGTGGGCCGGGGCATAAGTTTTTGCGCTTTGTGCGACGCGGGATTTTTTAAAAACGAGCCGGTGGCTGTGGTCGGAGGGGGCAATGCGGCCCTCGAGCAGGCTATGCATTTAGCTAAAGTTGCCTCTAATGTTACAGTGATTCATCGCCGCGATAAATTTAGGGCCGATAAGGTGGCCCAAGATAGATTAGCTAAGCAATCTAATATTTTTGTTATCCTAAATTCCGAAGTGCGGGCCATTAGGGGCTCGGAGGAAGTGGAAAAAATAGATATTTATAACCTCAAAACTAAGCTAACTTCAACCTTACCCGTGAACGGAGTCTTTCTCTTCGTGGGACAGGCCCCATACGTCAATTTTCTACCTGACGCGGTCAAAATTGCACCCGGCGGGTGGATTGAAACCGATAGGCGCTTAAACACTTCTCTTCCAGGCGTCTTTGCCGCCGGAGACGTTCGGCACACTTCCGTTCGGCAAATCATCACCGCTGCGGCAGACGGGGGCTTGGCGGCTTTGGAGGCCTATAAATATTTAGAGAGCCATTTTTAAATTATCATAAGTAGGATCTTAAGATTAGCTTTAAAATTAAAATAGCGGACCCAGTGAGTTCTCAGGTTTTAGTTTAACCGGCTCTTCTCTAGCTTGATAAGAGCCCACTACCCGGCATTTGACCGTTTCAGTTTCTAAGGCCACTATGGCCGATAAGACCTTTTCGTCTAGAAAATGGCCTTCAAGCTCTAGAAAAAATAGATACTCCCAAGGAGAATTTACGTTGGGGCGGCTATGGAGCCTAGTTAGATTAACGCCTAAGTCGGCTAAAGGTTGGAGGCAGCGATAAAGGCTACCGGAGTTGTGAGGCGCGGCGAACCAGACTAAGGTCCTATCATTACCAGTAGGGAGGCTATCGTCTCGGCTAAAGATTAAAAAACAGGTTTGATTGTGCTGAAAATCTTGAAGGTTCCCGCTCATAACTGTAAGGTTATAAAAAGTTGCCAAGCTCGGGTGACCAATAACGGCAAAGCTATCGTCTGACTGGGCAAGCGATGCCCCAGCCGCAGTGGAGACGGTGGGCCTTAGCTCAACCCCTGGCATATTTAAGGCTAGCCAATTACGACATTGAGCTAAGGCTTGGGGGTGAGAGCAAATAGTGTGAATGCGGTTAATTTCCCCATGCCCGCTCATTAAGGCCAGAGAGACTTTAAGAGTTAGCATTTCTTGAACGCGCAGATCAGTTTGGCGGATAAGGTCGAGAGTTTGGCCCACGATACCCTCGGTGGTGTTTTCAAAGGGCACTAAGGCAAATTCCGCCTCGCCGTTTTCGCAGCTTTTAAAGACGTTGCTTAAATTGTCGCAGGGAATAAAGTGGGCCAATCGCCCAAATTGCTCGAGGGCTGCGGCGTGGCTAAAGGTTCCGGCCGGGCCTAAAAAGGCCACCTTAACTGGGGCTTGGGCTGCCCGGCAGGCCTTAATGATCTCAGTAAAGACGCTTATGATCGCTTCGGGACCCAGGCCGTCTTGGGCCTTTACTATTTGTCCTAGCTTAGCTAAGACTTCTTTTTCCCTGGCTAAATCCATAATGGGCATCTGAATTTTCTTTTTTATTTTTCCTAGCTCAATGGCCGTCTTGGCTCGCTGCTGGATTAAACTAAGGATTTGGATGTCTAAGGCGTCTATCTTTTGACGCAGGGGCGTTAGCTGGGCGGTTAGTTCGGCCGCTTTTCCCGTATAAGTCATAGATTTAACTCCTACCAGCCGTTATTAGCTGCGGAAGGCTCTTTTTGGGTTAAGGTGGAGATGCTGCGCCCAAAGTGGGGGGCTAGCTCGGTTAGGCTTAACATAAGTTCTTTAAATTGCTCTGGCAAAAGCGACTCGTCGCCGTCGCATAAGGCTATTTCTGGAGCGCAGTGGACTTCAATCATTAACCCGTCGGCCCCGACGGCTAAGGAGGCCTTAGAAAGTGGTCCCACGTAGTTGGCCTTGCCGCTAGCGTGACTAGGATCGACTATGACGGGTAAGTGACTTTTTTCTTTAATTGCTAAAATGGAAGAGAGATCGAGGGTATTTCTAGTTGAGGTCTCAAAGGTCCTAATGCCGCGTTCGCAGAGGATGACCTGGTGATTGCCGCCGGCTAGAACATATTCGGCCGAACATAAAAATTCTTCTACCGTGTTCATCAGGCCCCGTTTTAAGAGGACCGGCTTATTAGCTTTGCCGAGACGCTTTAAAAGAGTAAAATTTTGGGAGTTTCTAGCCCCCACCTGAAGGATATCGGCGTACGATTCGACTAGATCGACGTCGCTACTATCCATCACTTCGGTAACAATGCCTAGGCCCGTTAGCTCTCTAGCCTTAGCGAGGAGTTTTAAGCCGTCTTCGGCCAGACCTTGGAAACTATAGGGTGAGCTACGGGGTTTAAAAGCCCCGCCCCTTAGGATATGAGCCCCAGACATCTTTACTTCCCAAGCGGTGCCCAGCATTTGAGGATCGGCTTCCACCGAGCAAGGACCGGCCATAACGATAAACTCTGGTCCTCCTATGGCGTAGGTCCCAAGATTGACGATAGTGTCTTGAGGGTGAGTTAGGCGGCTGGCTTGTCTGTAAGCGGGAAGTTTTTTGGGCACCATAGGGGTTTCGGTCTCGGCGCTAACGGTTAGTTGTTTCATGGTTGGACTCCCTAAGAGGAAAATATAAAAAATGAATAAAAGTTGTAAAAAGAATACTATAAATTACTGTTTATTTTAAAATTCAATTTTATTTAATTTAAGATACTAATATGTCTAAATTAAGATAAAAACAAGACTAAAAAAATAACCAAAAAAAAACCGCCAGCGAAAGGGTCTCGCCGGCGGCCTAAGTGATAATATTCATCACGAGCTAAGGCTTAAGGGGACCCCTTCCGATACCGGTGCTAAAGTAAAAATAGCCAGCAAAAAATCTGGACCAGCCCAGGTTCTTGGGCCAAGTAAAGGAAGAAGTCGCTTGAAAATTATGGTTTAAAAAGTTTTTCATTATGTAAGTATATTTTTAGTTAAATTTTAATAAAACAATGGCGTTTTTAAGCTAAGGGTTAACGGAAAAATTAATACCCACGGCCGAAATATTTTCAACCGAATTATCCTAACAGTTAAAGTAGGCCCTGTCAACGATTTTTTTTATTTTAACCTAGTAAGCTGTTCTTTCTTCACTGCCTGTCGGGCGTATCTTTAGAAGTGATATAATTTGAGGTGGAAAGGTTAACTATTTCCACTCTTCGGTTGCGGCCGTCTTCAGGGTCGATGTTAGGAAGAGGCCTTGATTCACCCAAGCCTTCGGTGGGGAGCTGATCGGAACTCAAATCAAAGTTTTCCGTAAGGTAGCGCTGGACAGATAAGGCCCGGCGTCTTGAGAGATCCATATTGTATTCAAAGCTCCCCTTAGCGTCGGTGTGCCCTTCAAGGCGAAAGCGGCTACCTACCAGCTCTTTTGAGGTCATTACCTTACCTAAGGTGTTTAAAACTGAGCGGGCCTCGTTAGTTAAAGTGTCTTTATCAAAATCAAAGAGGATGTTTAAGGCAAGTCTGGGTTGGTAATCGCCCTCAGGTTCGTTAACCCACTTTTCTGGAGGCGGGGTGCCGCCTCTAGCGATAGTTAAGGCCGCTTTTTGCTCGGGTGTATAGGCCGAGCGCCTTTGCCTGGGGCCGGGACGCAAAGCGTCGGCCATTTGTTTGGCCGAGGGATCTCTGACCCCGGTTAAATCGGTTAGCCTTCGCCCGTTAATATATTGGAAGGGGTAGTTAATGAAAGTCCAACGGGGAAGAGGAAAATCAGAAAAGGGTGGCTCTTTGCTTTCAAAAGCACCGCTGCCGTCGTAATCGACTACCTGAAAATCCCATGGCTCTTCTAAATCATGATCAATCACGTAACAAAAGACCCTCCCGTTATGGCTTAACCTTAAGGCGCGGCCCTCGTTATCTGGTAATATAAATTCCTCTCGCCTCGTCTCTTCTCCTTCGACGGTAATATCAAAATCGATCATCTCGTCGGTCGTCCTTAAGGCCCCGTATAGAGCGGGCTTAGCCCAGCCGTACGGAAAGTACTCGTGATGGTTAGTCATAGGCCAAATACCCACTTGGGGGGGGACGACTAATAAGAGGGCGGAGAAAAAAAATATTTTAATTAAGCTTTTCATTTTACTTCGCTTGGCCAAAAGCTTTACTAGCTCCTATTTTTTAGCCCAAAAGCCTAAGGGCGCGTTAAGGATTAGATTTGATTGGGAGGCTTAAAATTTTTTTTCGAGTTTTTTGGGTTAAAGGTAGGTTGATTATAGGTCTTTTTATAAAAACGATCTGATTACGTAACGTATAACCCCTCTAAGTCACGTATCGACAAAAATAAAAAAATCATTAATCCACCCACTTGAAATTGTAAAAAGATGACTTATTATATGAAAGATAAGGCTCGGTTGGGTTGCTCGACCCTCTGATTCTTTTCTTCTTTTTCCCCTTTAATTTCGATAAAAAAAAATCAGGGCCTCTTGAACCGTTAAGTGCGATTATTATAAAATAGATTACTCCATTTCAATTAGGATTTCAAAGGCTTTTTTATCTCTATTTTTGGCTAGTATTTTGACCTTAGGGCCATTTATCAGCTTAGAAAGCCCGCCTATTTTGGAGTTTTAGGACCGGGTGGTTTAAACTAAATTTTAACTTATGAAGAAGCGATTATTGAATTTATGCCTATTAAACAGTCTATTATAGACGAAGTATTAGAAGCCACCGATATTGTTCAATTAATTGGCCAGCACGTTGATCTTAAGCGAGCGGGGGTTTCTTGGCGGGGATTATGCCCCTTTCATAATGAAAAGACGCCCTCGTTTTTCGTTCACCCTGAGCGTGGTTTTTACCATTGCTTTGGCTGCGGCGTGGGCGGGCGCTCGGTTAATTTTCTAATGGCTATCCGCGGCTGCTCTTTCCCCCAAGCTATTAGGGAGCTAGCCTCGCTGGCCGGCATCGCTATTCCCGTTTCTAGCCAGAGCGATCTAGGAGCCTCAGAAGATGGCGAGAAGTTAAAAATTTTTGAGGCCTTGCGCTTAGCTAAAGAGATTTTCGTAGAAAATTTGTGGTCTGCGGCCGGCGAAGAAGCCCGTAATTATTTAGCCAATCGTGGCATTGATGAGACGGTAGCCAAAAATTACGGCCTAGGTTTAGCTTTCGATAGTTGGCATAATCTTTATCATCGGCTGCGCCGCAAGGGCTTTAACGAGTCTATCTTATCAGCCGCAGGCTTAATTAAGCAAAGCGTCAACTCTAATAATCGGGCTGAGGCTGTAGGACCCAATTATTACGATCTCTTTCGCAACCGTTTGATAATTCCTGTGCTAGATACAGAAACCCGTGTAGTGGCCTTTGCTGGGCGCATTTTAACCAAGCCCTCGGTTCACGAGCCAAAATATTTAAATTCCCCTGCTTCAGTTGTCTATCAAAAGGGTAAGGTCCTCTATGGTTTAACTCAGGCTCGCTCTCACATTAGGGCTGGGGGGTTGGCCTTTGTGGTGGAGGGCTATTTCGATCTAATTTCCTTGGTTTCTCATGGGGTCAGGCCAGTGGTAGCCGCCATGGGCACTTCTCTTACTCAGTCTCAGGTCAATTTATTAAGGGGCCAATCGGTGGAAGTTCACTTGGTTTTTGATTCTGACGAGGCCGGCGTTCAGGCGGCCAAAAGGGCTTTGCCTCTCCTTTTTAACGCTGAAATTGATGGTAGGGTTATTAGGCTACCTGAGGGGCACGATCCCGATACTTTTGTTCGACAAGAGGGCCCTGAGGCCTTCTTCGCCTTGGCCGACCAGGCTAAAGACATTGCCGATTATTACGTTGAGCGCCTCATGGCTACGACCCCCTCGACCGTTACTGGGCAATCAAGATTGATTTCTGAAGCTAAAGAAGTGCTTAAATTGGTGCCTGATGGAGCTAAAGCTCAGTATTTAAGAAATCAATTAGCTGAAAAACTGGGCCTAACCCCGGAGTCTTTAGGTCAATTAAGTCGCCCCAGTGGGCCGCCCAAAGCTTTAAGCTCGCCCACGTTGCCTCCTCGCGACTACGATCACTTAGCCGGACTCTTAATCTCGCACGTGGTGGCCCACCCCGAATGTGCTCCACTTTTAACCGACGAACTATTGCCAGTTTGGCCCGAGGATAGAACGAAACCCGTTTTAAGCGCTTTATTAACTCAGCTTAAGCAAATTGGGGGCCTAAAACCAGAGCTTTTAAAGCTAGAAGAAGATCCTCTAATGAGCGCCTTATTGGCCTCCGCCGTCCTTTCCCCTCGCCGCGATAATAAGGAGCAGGCCTTGGCCGTGGCTAGCTCTATTATTGATAAATTGACCTTAAAGTCCCGTCGGCGCGAGCAATTAAGATATATCCAGGCCGCTCGTAGGGCTCAGGAAATCGGAGACGAAAAGCTTTTAGAAGAATTAGTTAACAATCATCGGTGTTTTTGATAATTTAAACCCAAAAGGATGTTTTTTAGCCCTTCGAGTCGAATATTTAGCCCCGAGAGAGTCAGCTCTCCATTTTTTTTTCCCTAAAGAGGCTATAATAGCTCTCAAACCCTTAGGCCGTTGATTAAATGGGAGGTAAAGGTGCCCAGCCAACCTCGCTATCGCGACGTTAGTGTCGCGGATAACGCGAAAAGCGATTTTGATTTCTCACTGCTCGACGAGGCGGTCGTGGCCGAAGGCGAGGAGCTAGGGAACTTAGACGAAGTCATGGCTCTTTTCGAGGCGCTTGAGATGTGCGTGGTAGACGATCTCGAACTTCTGAAGGTCGAGAAGAAATTTGAAAATCAAAAACAGGAACCTCTGCCATCTCAAAATTCACGCTCGCACGAGGACTCAGATTTTTTTAACGATCCGGTTAAGCTTTATCTTAAAGATATGGGCCAAATCACTCTCCTAACTAGGGAAAATGAAGTCGAGATAGCCAAACTTATAGAATCTGGGGAGCGCGAGGTCATAAAATCAATTATGAAGACTAGGGTGGGCCTAGAGAGCGTTTTAGAGATTGGCCGTAAGTTAGAAGCCAAAGAACTGCGCCTCAAAGATGTGGTTAAAGACGTGGAAGAAATAGAGGACCCGCTAAACCCAGACGGTCACGGACTAGAGAAGAGAAACCAGCAGATTTTAGCTATAATTAAGCAAATAGAGCAACAGGTTAATAATCAGGCTCGTTATTTAAAAAAAGTTGATAAAGAATTTAAAACATCTTCTGTTATTAGAAGAAGAAAAATTTATGAGCACTTAGAAAAATATGATTATGAAATAGAGTGCCTTTTTTTTAAACTTAATCTTAATAAGCTTCAATACGATAATATGGTTAGCCGTTTAAGGGATTGGCGGGCCCGTTTTGCCAAGTTTAAAGAGGTAGTCAATAAAAACTGCCTGCGCCTCGAGGTTAGTAACCCCACGGCTTTAAAAAAGTTTTGCCAGAGCGTAAAAAAAGATCCCAAAGGCTTTGCCGTTAAATGCCGGGCCTTAAAGCTTAGCCCCGAGGATGTTCAAAACATCTATCAGTCGACTCTCAAGACCCTTGAAGAGGTAAAAGCTCTAGAAGAAGAAAGCCACATTAATTTT
>JAITQT010000458.1 GCA_031288745.1 Deltaproteobacteria bacterium | reverse complement strand
TTTAATTGAGTTTTAGCCTACCCTTAAGATCTTAACAGTAGTTCTTTTGAGGTTTCTACTTAGCTCTCTGCTCCAATCATATATTTTAACTTGGATTAATGTTAAAATTACTAAACTTCTATAGGGGGGCTATATTGTTGCGGTACGTGTCTTCCCTTTCAATAGGCTTGGCACCGCAACGTTCTCTTTTGTGAACGGGCCCTTAAACGTTTACATTGGTGAACGGACACATAATAACTTTAGGTAAGATTTTGTACCCTAATACTTGATTTTTATATCGACTGACCCGGCTTACTCAAAAAAGAGGTTAAGCTTGGTCTGACTGAAGGCTAAGTTAATCGCCAAAACGATTAAAACGGGAGTTTTTTTTGAGCCTTATGACCAGCCTTTGAGCGTAAAGATAATGCCAAAGCAAAATTTAAGCTTTAAAGGTCTTTTAAAAACCTAATCATATCGTCCTTAGGCCATAAATTTTGGGCCCAGGCGGATTTTGGGTTAGGAGTTTTTATCAACTACTCACCTTATGAGGAGGGGCTTGTAAAAGCCCTCGGTTGAAAAAGGAAAATTAGAGTTAAGCCGGCTAAGTTGTTATTAGGCTAAAGAGCAACGGTATCACGGCTCTTTAGGACCCACCCTCTTAAAGCTTAAGGTTATAGGGACTGACAAGCTAAGTTTGAAAAGGTTTTGGGGTTTGTCGGCTATTAACATTTCCAAGAGCAACGTTTAAACAGCCCTTTAAGGGCGTCTTTTTCAAAGAGTTTGTCCTCATGGTTATAGTTTGGGATAAAAATCGTCAACCACTTATCCGACCATCCCTAAAAGGGCCAGACTCCTTTAGGAATGCGGCCGAGCAAGAGTCTATTGCTGGCTTGCTTTCACCAACATCAAGGCCCTTGGACTATGGAGGAGTCAGAACTCGAGGCCGTTAAGGCTAAAGCTAGATTTTCTGGTAGCAAAGAGCTACCGGGACTGCTTTGGTTGGCTAAGTGGGTGCCAATGCACCTGAAGCTAAACGTATCAAGTTTTTCGAGAAGAGAATAGAGACTCAATTAAATAACAATCTTGAGCAGCGTCAAAACCATCGCCGCTGGAGTCGGCCAACCTTAGGGATCTCAAGAGGTTCTCAAAGTTACGATTTAATAATCGCCTCGGGGGCAAAGGCTATCATGCGCCTTTTATCCAACACCTTGGTCGAATCAAAGTTAAATTTTGTACAAAAGCGCGTTGGCCAAATGAGCCATCAAAGGACGAAACTTAAATTCGGCTTTACCCTCATTTTCCTCGTGCGCTCTAAGAGCACCTTTGGATTAAGACTAAGCGAACTAGCCTGGGCCGAGTTCAATAAGTGTAAGTTTGAGGGAGTTTACGGCGCAAAGTGGCCATCAAGGGCCTCCGTTAATTTCAACATTAAAACGCTCAAAGGCTTGATAACCACCTCCCACAATAATTGCAGTCGTCTCCAGATGGGCGACGGCTACGATTGGTCTTTTAGCGTCTTTTCAGACTAAGAGAAGGACGCCATTCCTCCCCTGGTTAAACCAAGGGGGCTCCTGGCGAGAAAGAAGATGAAAGTTTGCCAAAGAGATCTGGCTTTGCTGCTGGCCGAGAGCGGTGCCTTATTTTTTGACCAGGGTTTGACCCTCAAAGATGGCCGCCCTACTCCATATTTTATTAATTTCGGGCTTTTTCGGACCGGTCGCCTGGTGGGTGAGTTGGGCAGAATAATGGCCGATTATCTGATGGATACCAAGACGGTAACCGATTTCGACGTCTTAGTGGGACCAAGTTACAAGGGCAGTTCTTTAGCTGTGACCTGCGTTGAGGCCTTATGGAGACTCCACAAGGTCGATAAGGGCTACGACTATGATCGCAAGGAGGTCAAAAATCACGGCGAGGCTAGTCAAAAGGGAGCCCTCTTTGTTACTGGAGCCCTCTTTGACGGGGCTAGGGTGCTTATCATAGATGACGTGGCCACCACTATGCATACTAAGTTTGAAATCTTAGGCCAGTTAACGGCCGAGGCCTATAAAAGGGCCCACAGTTACTACCCCGCTGGGGTAGCCTTATACATAGATCGCGAGCAGACCACGGCCGAATACGATACTGAAGGGCGTCTTAAGCTGGGGGTCAAGGGCCATGATGCGGTTAAGCATTTTAAGATCAAAACCGGCCTCGAGGTCCAAAGTATTTTAGGTATTAGAGAATGCGTTAAGTTTTTAGCGGCCGAAAAAATCCCTGTTAGTCAAAAGGGCCAGATGCTACCCTTAAATGAAGCCACCGTGGCCGAATTGTTTTCTTATTTAGATCTCTACGGAGTCTAATTTTTTTCATCCTCGCTTTGATTTCCTAGACGCCGAGCCTTAGATTCGGCGTCACTCCCTCCTATTTTCCCCTATCGTTTAGGCCGCTGTTTTTGCCCTAGCCCCCTTCCTATAGGTGGTGTGCCGAAGTTTTTTTTTAGGCCATTAGAGAGGCTAGGGTGCGGCTTCATTTTTCTATCATAGCCTAAGGACATCGATTATGGATCGCCCCGTTAGCGCTTTTACTAGCGGTGGGCTGAAGAGAGTTTCTTTGTTTACTCTCTTAGGCTTTTTATCAGTCTTCGCCCCATTTTCCACTGACATGTATTTGCCGGCTTTTTCCCAAATGGCCGCCGAAATGTCTACCGAGGTCAAAAACGTCCAATTGAGTTTGGCCGTTTTTTTCCTAGGTTTAGCCTTAGGGCAGTTTATTTACGGTCCTCTCAGCGATCGCTGGGGGCGGCGAAGGCCTTTGATGATAGGCTTAATCGTTTATATATTGGCCTCTTTTTTTATGATAGAGACCAAAGAGATCTCTACCTTTAATGCACTTAGGTTTATTCAGGCCTTAGGTGGCTGCGCTGGCATGGTCGTTGCCCGAGCGGTTATCCGCGACGGTTGCGATCTAAAATCCTCGGCCAAAGTTTTTACAATAGTGATGGCTATTCAGGCAGTTGGACCAGTGGCCGCTCCGGTAATAGGAGCCTATATCGTCAATATTACTCATTGGTCGGCTATTTTTAAAATCCTCTCTTGCCTTGGGCTAGCTTGCCTCTGCGGCTCTTTTGTCGTCTTAGCCGAGTCTTTGCCGGAAAAATATCGATTGCGCCAAAGCCCGTTTGAAATCATAAAAGGCTTTGCGAGTTTAGCCTCCTGCCGCGAATTTATAGTCCCGGCCCTAGCCGGCGGCTTGGGAGGTGGTGCTTTGTTTGCCTTTATTAGCGGCTCTTCTTTTATTTTAATTGAACTTCATGGTGTTAATAAGACAGCATACGGCTGGATTTTTGGCCTGGTTAGCCTTGGGGTGAGCTTGGCCGCTCAGAGTAATCTTTGGCTTTTAAAAAAGTATTCGGCTAGAAAAGTCTATACCAGTGGTTTATTTTGTACCTTAATCTTAAGTTCGCTTCTGCTCGTTTTGCTTAGCTTTACTAGCGTGGCTAGTCTTTACTTTTTTTTGGTCCTCGTCTTTTTAGCTTTGTCGCCTTGCCCCCTAATTTATGCCAACACCACCGCTTTAGCTATGGCCGCTTCCAAACAAAATATTGGCGCGGCCTCTTCTTTGGTCGGAGTGATCCATTTTGGGGCCGCTAGCCTTTCGAGCTTGGCAGTCAGTTTCTTTCATGATGGTTCGGCTCGGCCCATGGCTTTGGTTATGATAGGTAGCGCCTTATCGGCTTTAATGGTCTCGTGGTTTAATCGCCACGGGCAAGTTTAGATGAGAATTTTTTTTAAGTTAGTCTCAAGAATAAGCCACAAAAAAATGAGACTTCCGCCCACTCCAAATAAGCGAAAGTCTCGTGGAAAATATCGGAAAAACGCGCTGGCGACCTCACCCGCCGGGCACGACTCCGATTACAATTGTCTCAATGCCAAAGCCTTGTAGATAAAGTAGAGCCGTTACTAATCACGCGGCCCGGCCAAGAGTTAAGGGGATGAGAAAAAGCTCTTGGGATAAACTAACCGACGGGGAGGTAGACCGTAGGTGTTGTCTCTGCGAGACAAATCTCTCTTCCCAATAAAACCCAGGGGATACCCTATTCCCATGGGGTGCTTCCGAAAATTCCTCGTATCGGAGCGTCCATAATATCCGCAAGGTTTTCTGACTTTCGGATCGTCCTACGACGGCACCTTCCCAGCCTTTCGACCAGTGGTTAACCACAAATTAGACGCCGCTCTGACCAGATGCGTCTATAGTTTATGAGCCGTTTTCGTCCCCGATTACAGCGGCGGGTCCGCGCTTGATTTACACAAGCTTCCCTACTTCGGATAGCCTATTGCCTATGGAAAATAGTAGAATCCACCTCCTAAATTTGATTATTCCAACCTAAGGTGCCTCGGGCCTAGGCGGCTTCCCTCCCAAGGGGAATTCCGCTGGCTTGGAAAGAGAGCCAGGTAAAAAAATCGAATCAACCGCGATTTAACGGAGGATTCGAGAAGATCATGCCTATTGGCATCCCTTCCCGGACCGCGGGGAAGTTAGTCTTTAAAGTAGGCAGGTATTCTGGCTCACGGATCATTCTTAGGGCGAAACCTTCCCGGTATAATAAATACCAGTGGTAGCGGTGTTAGCGCCATTCGTCCC
>JAITQT010000457.1 GCA_031288745.1 Deltaproteobacteria bacterium | reverse complement strand
CCACATTGTAGCCATAACAAAAAAGAAAGTCAAGAGTTTTTGAAAAAAAAATACTTAATGAAATCGGTCTATTAACTGGATTAGCGAAATGTAGCCATAATTTCACGGGATTTTGGGATTGAAGAACTATTTTATTCACAGAGAGCCTTGTTACTCTCTCTAACCAAACTCTTTTGGCTTACCCTAAGGAAAATAGCCTAAACAAGAGACCTAAATAGCTTATGATATTTTAAATATACCTATATTATTTCTATTGTTGCTCTCCATCGCTCCCTGCGCTCGAAATTTTAAAACCCGGTGGCTCTCCTACCATCAAAAAAAATCTGTCCTGTAAAAAGTAATAGCCATTGCCCCTCTTACCGTCATTTTTTTCTCTCTGTCACTTTTTACTGTGTAAGATTTGCGGTATAATTTCTTTGACTATCACTACAAAATGAATATGTCTGAGGTTTCTGAAAATAGGAGTGTCAGCATATCTAGAAGAAATCATCCAGCAAATTTTAATAAATAGCTATTTTATTACTTTTTTTTCTAGAGCTGTCCAAGAATATTTTGATTATTTTAGAAACCGTTTATCCGCACCTCTTTTAGAAGACGGCTCAAAAATGGCCCTTTTTTCTTTTACTCGAATTCGCTTTCCAATAAAATTAGGCCTCTAAGCCTTCGACTTATTAGCTCGGAAATTACCTTATATTTCGCCGCAGCCTTTATCTGTTATTTATTTTAAATGCGTTCGTTTAAATTAAGAAATAAAGCCGATGACCTTCTTAAAATATCTTTTGTCTAGTTGTTCTGGGCCTCTAATTTTGCAGAGGCCCGACCGTTTCAAAGCTGATCTGAGTTGTTCTGTTTGGCCTTGAGGGCTAATTATGATAGGGGTGTTAGTTCGGTGTTCGTTCACAAATGTGAACGTTTAAGGGCCCGTTCACAAGAGAGAACGCTGCGGGGCCAAGCCTATTGAAAGGGACGACACATACCACAGCAATGTAGCCCCCTATAGGAGCTTAGTAATTCAACATTAATCAAAGTTAAAATATATGGTTGGAGCAGTGAGCTAAGTAGAAACGTTAAAAAAAACTAATGTTAAGAACTTAAGGGTATGCTAAAACTTAATTACAACTCGAAAGTCGCTACCAACCGCAACGTGGGGAAAAAAAGACTTGGTGAACGGTTACTGATAAGGCAATTTTATTTTACCGCTACACTATAAATTTATTCGGTTAATCGGTAAATTTAACCTTAATTTAACCCCAAATATTATTTTTTTTCTAATTTAAAATATAAACAAGACTTTTAATATAAAAAGTCGTAAAAAAGTAAGAGGATTTATGATCATTAACTGCGACCAATGCAATACTAAGTATCGGATCAACTCCTCTTTAATTAAAGAGACAGGCACTCAGGTCCGTTGCTCGACCTGTCAGGCCGTCTTTACCGTTTTTAAGAGTGATGAACAAGCTACCCCTGCTAGCGAAGAGACCCAACGTAAGCTTGGGACCGAGACCTTGGAGAAAGAATTAGCCGACCTCTATGCCCAAACTGATGATAACTCTAAAAAACCTAGAGTCACGGCCATAATAGCCAGACCCCCAAGACCGGCTGAGAATAATCCCATAAACCTTATTAAGCATAACGGCGATAATTTCGTACGCTCGGAAGATTCCTTCGTCCCCAGATCAGCCCCCAAAAACGAACCCCCAGCCCCTCCCGAATCAGAGCTTGACTTAGGCCTAGGAGACGAGCCCATCTTAACCCAAGCCCAACCTTTAAGAGCAGATCTCGGACCAAACGTTATGCCAAGTGAAAATCCTCCTATACCTCCTATACCTACGCCTAACCTCAGCGCCTCTGATAAGACTAACGAAAGCTCATCCCCTCAGCCAATTAGGCTCAAAACCGCACCATGGTTCACTAAAAGACAAAAGTTAATGCTTCTTGCCCTTTCTGTCTTTGCCGCCATCTTAGTCGTCTCTACCTTTTTCTTATCTCTTAAAACCAATACCACTAGCGATAAAGCCCCCTCTTCAAGCGAGGCCAAATCCTCATCTGAGAATAAAGCCCCTGCCCCGACCGCCGCTAACCAACCAAACGCCGCCGCTTCGGCCGAAAAACCACCCGAGCCAGAAATTTTAAATCTCATCTTTACTCAAGAACAAAACCAAGATTCCTTTCACTATATCAACAACGCCGATGTCGGTCAGATACTAGTTATTTTAGGTCGGATCCAAAATGGTTACGACGAGCCGGTTAGCCATATTCGGGTTAAGGCGGCTTTAAAAAATTCCGCCGGGGCCATCTTAGCCGAGCGGCAGGTCTTCGCCGGAAACACACTGACCCAAGAAGAGCTTCAAACTCTGTCAATGAAAGAGATTTTAGCCAAACTTTCCTTACGGGGAGGACAAAACGGACTTAACCTAAATATCTCTCCTGGTAAGGAAGTGCCTTACATGTTCGTTTTCGATAAGCTCCCAGGCGATCTGAAGGAATATCAAGTGGAACCGGTAAGCTGCGTGCTAACCTCCCAAGCGCTGTCCTCAATTCAAAGCCCCCCGGCCGCCACCCCCGACCCTGCGGCCCCAAATCGACGCTGATTTGACCAGCCTCGCCTTTTTTTCGCTTGCCAACCCAACTAGAGGTCCTTCTCCCTTGGAAATAAACTGGAAAAATTTCCTAGACGCGCCCTTATTCGCGCTTATTAAACGCCTTGACTTTGTGAGCATAGTCGATCACCTCTCGCGTCTTGAGCCAGGCATTTCTTACATTAACCGTCCCGATAAGCTCGGGCCAGCCTTTAGCGACCAAGAACAAATCGCCAAACTCGCCGTCGATCTGACCGAGCGCGCCTTCCAAGAAAAAGGCGATTACATAAGTCGCCAAGAAATAGAAAGTCACATCTCTTTAATTGGCTGCCGCTACGATAGCCATCTCCACGATAAGGCCAAGAGCGCCTGCTTTAATTTGGTAAACCACCTCTTCGTTTCTCAAGAACCTAATCACCTACTGACCTCGGCTGACTTAAGAGAACTAAGAAACATAAACCCCTTGCTCTCTGCTCAAAAAGAAGGCTTGGGGGTGGTTTATTTAATTAATCACTCCTCACATTTCGATGAATTTATTTTTAATATCTTCCTCGATCAAAACGGCTTGAACATGCCTTTATTTGCCGCTGGCCAAAACATGATGCTTACGCCGTCGTTAGCCACTCTCTTTATGCTCGGTTCTTACGTCATCGTCCGCAAAGGGGCCAGCCGCAGTTATCTTTCCAGCCTCTTCCACTATTGTCAGGCCTTAGCCGAGATGGGTAAACCCCAAGGCATTTTTTTAGAGGCCTGGTCAGGCGGGGCTAGAACCAGAGATGGCTCTCTTCGCTACCCTAGGCGCCTAGTGACCATCCAAGGGGCCTTGGCCGCAAGGGGAGACGTCTTTATTCAGCCCGTGGTCATAAGTTATAGCCGCGTGCCAGAAGATAGGGGCCTTTCCGAAGGCCGTGGTCTAAGTTCATGGGTTACCGGTAGCTATATGTTAAAATCTTTGGCCGCCAAACCCTGGCGACCGCTTTACTCCCTAGCCCAAGGCCTTAAAGGCCTTTACGGGCGAGCCTACGTCGGCTTCGGGAGAGGAAGGCTTCTTTCGGAACTAAAAAACGAATGGGAGCAAACGCCCAAGGAATTGGCTTTAGACGAATTCACTGCCCTATACGCCATTAAAGAGATAGCTAAAGATAAAAAAATAATGGCTACCCAGCTGGCCGCCTTAGCTCTCAACAAAGTTAGACACCTCGGTCGGCGTTTGAGCGATGATAAAATTTTGCCACAAAACGCTGACTTAACGCAAACTGCTCTAAAGGCACTTAAAACTATCGAAGCCTACCACCAGCGCGTCTTTGAAACCGAGCCTGATTTAGAAGACATTTTAAGAAACCAAAGCCTAGACGAGGCCTTAAAAGATGGCTTAGAGTCTTTAGCCTTACGATCGGTTATTACCGACACCGGGCCCAAATGGCTCAAAAAGCCTAAAATTAAATCAGTCCACGCCTTATCTTATTACGCCACTCACAGCGACCGCAGACTCTACAGTCCGTCGGCTAAAGAAAACCTAGTCGTGTGTGGGGCCGGGCTATGGGGGTTTTCCTTAGTAACCTTAGTAGGGCGCAGGACTTTAAACGATAAAAGATTTCACAATTCTTCTCTCTCCCTCTACGACCCTCGCGAGGAAGCGGTCCAATCTCTAGCCTACAACCGTGCTTTAGACTCTTTTAGCGATTTTAGGCTGCCTAAAAACGTCTTTCCCACCTACGATCACGTCGAGGCTTTTCGCAAGTCTACCGAAGTGATTGTAGCCACTCCTCCAGAGACGAGCGGGGAGCTTTTAAAAACAATTTTGACTTCTTCTGAAAGGCTAAGAACCCTAATTGTCGCCAGCCGAGGATTCGATAGACTATCCCACCGCTTAACCATCCAAATGGCTTGGGAGGCGGCGGTAGCCGCTGGAAGGACCGATATTAATATTTTAGCCCTCTGCGGCCCGGTCGAACCCTTAAGCCTTCTCTCCGGTCAAGGAGGCTCTTTCATCTTAGCTGGTCCGGTAAAGGACGGAAGGCTCTCTGTGGCCTCTCTTTTCCGCTATGGCTCATTTAAAGTAAATATAAGTGACGACCCCATTGGGGCGCAGACTGCGGCCGCTTTAATTGACGCCTTTTCCCTTTACGGACTGGTGCTCTTTCATCGCAAAGAACTAAGAACCCCCAAAGAAAAGGCCGAATTTATAAGAGAAATCAGCTTTGAAGCTAAAACCTTAGCCATGGCCCTAGGAGGGCAGCCCTCGACTTTCGAGGCCGATAACCCGGCTTGGGTATCGGAGCTAATTACCACCGTCTTAACTCCCTCAAACCTTTACACTATGAAACTCGCGGCGGTTAAAGGCCCAGAGGCTCTTAAAGATTACTTAGCAGAAAAACCTTTAACTGAACTATGGCCCGATAGAGGGGCCGAGGGCTACTATTCCATCCACTCGGCCTTTTTGCTAGCTAAACACTTATCGTTAACTCTAAAACATCTCGAAAGGGCCAATCAAATCTTTTGGGGCTAAACGATAATATCTATTGCTCTTTTTTCTCTTTACCCTCTTGTAATGTTTTATTCCATAAATATTTTCTATCTATTAGCTCTCCTACTTAAGTCAAAAAAAATAGATTCTAAATTAAACCTTCGTCCCCAAATACTAAATTAATACTTCTAATGGCGAAGTAAACTTAAAATAAGGAAAACAATTGGTTGTTAAATGGTTAGACTTGAAAATCTCACCGTAGGGGCTCGCTTAATCGGTCTTCAAGAAGGCTCGGTCCGCATTATCTCAGTTGCCTGGCACGGGGCCAATGCCTTGGAAATAACCTATAAAAACTCTAAGGGAGTTTTAGGTAACCAGCTTTTATTTAGAGAAGATGAAGAGCGTCTCGAGCTTGAGGAAAAAAGCCTGCCGTTTAGTTTCAGCGCCGAAGCTAACGCCTTACGGTTAGTTTCCGAAGCTCACCGCATCAGCCTCGCTCACCTCTTTGATCCCTACCTAGCGATTCATACCTCAGCTGTCGAAGCGCTGCCTCACCAGATTTCCGCCGTTTACCAAGAAATGCTTAAGCGCTTGCCGCTGCGCTTTATCCTAGCCGACGACCCCGGGGCCGGTAAAACTATTATGACCGGGCTGCTTCTAAAAGAGCTTCTCGTTAGAGGCGATCTGAGGCGCTGCCTCATTGTAACGCCCGGAAACTTGTGCGAGCAATGGCAAGACGAACTAAGGCGTAAATTTAACCTTAGCTTTAAAATTATTTCTAAAGATCTGCTCGAATCAGCTGCCAGTGGCAATATTTTTTCCGAAATTAATCTTTGTCTCTGTAGGCTTGATAAACTTTCCCGCAACGAAGATATTCAAGAAAAACTGCGAGCCGTCGATTGGGATCTTATCGTTTGCGACGAAGCCCATAAGATGTCCGCGACCGTTTGGGGCGATGAAATCAAATACACCAAAAGGTTTCAGCTGGGACGGTTACTCTCTTCTATCGCTCGGCACTTCTTACTTTTAACTGCTACCCCTCACAACGGCAAAGAAAAAGACTTTCAGCTTTTTTTATCTCTTATCGATCAAGACCGTTTTGAAGGAGCGCAAAGAAGCACTGTTAGGGCGGTCGACGTTTCAGACGTCATGCGAAGGCTTTTAAAAGAGGATCTGCTTAAATTCGATGGAACCCCTCTTTTTCCCGAGCGCAGGGCTTATACGATAAATTACGACCTCTCGGATTTGGAGGCTAAACTTTATACTTCCGTTACCGACTACGTCAGGCAAGAGTTTAACCGCGCCGATAATTTAGAAAAGGAGAGAAAAAACACGGTCGGTTTTGCCTTAACTATCCTCCAGCGCCGCCTCGCTTCATCTCCTGAAGCCATCTATCAATCGTTAAAACGTCGGCGAGAGAGATTAGAAAACCGTCTAGCCGAGGAGCGCTTAGGTAAACGCGCCTCCCTTTTAATGCTCGGTTACGACGATGATTTTGACCAAGACGAGCTACCTTCAGCGGAACTAGAAGAAGCTGAAAATAAGGTAGTTGACCAAGCCTCAGCCTCGCAGACCATCGCCGAACTAGAGGCTGAAATAAGCTCATTAAAAGCCCTTGAGAACATGGCCAATCGAGCCAGGCAAAGCGGAGAAGACCGCAAGTGGCTTGAGCTATCAAAACTACTTCAAGGAAGCGATAATATAATCGACGGCCAAAGAGCGGTGGAAAAACTTATTATTTTTACCGAACATCGCGACACTTTAAACTATCTAACTCACAAAACTCGCTCCTTACTAGGCTCTCACGAGGCCGTCGTGACCATACACGGCGGCTTACCCCGAGACGATAGGCGCAAAATAGAAGAGCTTTTCAAGCAAGATAAGGCCGTACGAATCCTCATTGCCACAGATGCGGCCGGCGAAGGCATCAATTTACAACGGGCGCACCTGATGGTCAATTACGACCTTCCTTGGAACCCTAACCGCTTAGAGCAGCGCTTTGGCCGCATTCACCGCATAGGGCAAACCGAAGTCTGTCATCTATGGAATTTAGTAGCCAAAGAAACCCGCGAGGGCATGGTTTTCCAGAGACTATTTGCTAAACTAGAACAAGCCCGCGAGGCTTTGAAAGGTAAGGTTTTTGACGTTTTAGGACAAGTAACCTTCGATAATAAATCACTTCGGGAACTACTTATCGAAGCGGTGCGCTACAATAATCTAGAAGAAGTAAGAGAGCGTCTTTTTCAAACTCTTGATAAGGCGCTTAACCGCGAAGAACTCCAAAAACTCATAGACCAACATGCCCTGACCGGGGAGGCTATGGACGTAAGTCAAGTTATGGCCATCCGGGCGGAGATTGAACGTTGGGAAGCTCGAAAACTTCAGCCTTATTTTGTAGAGTCGTTTTTTTTAGAAGCCTTTAAGGGTTTGGGCGGAAAGATTCATAGACGCGAAAAGGGCCGCTACGAAATAACATCCGTCCCCTTCGCCGTCAGAAATCGCGATATGCAAATCGGAACCCGCGAGCCGGTCCTAAAGCGCTACGAGCGAGTCTGCTTCGATAAAATTTATTCAAGCCCACAAGGCGGGGCTCTGGCCGATATAATCGCCCCGGGGCATCCTTTAATTGACGCGACCATCGACCTAGTGCGTGAACGAAACATGGAGACCCTCAAAAAAGGGGCGATCTTTATAGACGAGCAAGATCTTAGCTTAGAAGCTAGACTTTTATTTTATTTGGAAGATAGCGTTCAAGACGCAATTTTACTTCCAAACGGAAATAAAAGAGTTATTTCCAAACGCCTTCATTTTATAGAAATTAATAAAGACGGTGCCGCCTCGGACGCTGGTTGCGCGCCTTACTTAGATTATCGAGCGGCTCTTGAAGAAGAGCTGCCGACTATCCGTGAATTTATAGACCATCAACCCTGGCTAAAAACGGACCTCGAAGAATTAGCCTTAAATCACGCTGTTTCAAATCTTATCCCTAGCCACGTAGCCGAGGTCAGAGAGCGTAGAATTAAGTTGATTGAAAAAATAGCTAAAGCGGTCAAAGAGCGCCTTAGCGCTGAAATCACCTATTGGGACTTTAGGTCTGAAGACCTAAAAGATCATGAGAGAGCTGGCAAAACCAACGCCAAGCTTAATTCTCAAACGGCCTCACGCCGAGCCGAAGATCTTAGCGAGCGGCTAAAATCGAGGCTCTCCGAACTTGAAAAGGAAAAACTTATCTCCGCTGCGCCTCCAGTGCTCGTAGGAGGTGCCATCGTTATCCCCGCCGGCTTATTAAGCCTCCTTACTAATAGTTCTCACTTATCGACCGCCGAGTTCGCCCTAAGGCGCGAGGTGGAACTTAAGGCCATGAAAGCGGTTATGGCTATCGAAACCTCCTTAGGCAATATCCCCTCCGACGTTAGCGCATCTAAAGTTGGTTACGATGTGGAATCAAAAACCCCCTCCGAT
This sequence comes from Deltaproteobacteria bacterium, assembly GCA_031288745.1. Taxonomy (GTDB): domain Bacteria; phylum Desulfobacterota; class Desulfarculia; order Adiutricales; family Adiutricaceae; genus JAITQT01. Next base: position 7,662 of record JAITQT010000457.1, on the reverse strand, counting down.
AAACGCGGCCCGGAAGGGGCGACTTTGCGCTTTATTGAGGTCAAAGGCCGCGTTAAAGGGGCCCAAACCGTAACCGTTACTAAAAACGAGATCCTCGCAGCCTTTAATAAACCTAACGATTATATCCTAGCGATCGTAGAAGTAGACGGTGAATCGACTAAAACTGTTTATTTGAAAAAACCTTTCCTCGAAAGACCGGATTTCGCGGCCTCAAGCGTTAATTACTCTCTTGGAGAATTAGTCGCCCAAGCCCAAACCTTACTAAAACGAGAGGGCTAACCTTTGCCATACAAGAAAAAACTAATCGAAGTGGCCCTCCCGCTTACGGATATAAACGCAGCCTGCCAACGTGAAAAAACCATTCGTCACGGGCACCCTTCGACGCTGCATTATTGGTGGGCTAGAAGACCCTTAGCCGCAGCCCGCGCTGTTATTTGGTCTTCGTTGGTAAACGATCCCTCAAGCTGCCCGGAAAAATTCCCAACGATAGAGGCGCAGGAGCTAGAGCGCAAGAGACTATTTGACATATTAAAAAGCCTAGTCGTTTGGGAAAACTCTAACGACGTTACTACGTTATCCAACGCTTACCAAGAAATCTTAAAATCAACTGAGGGCGACCCGCCGGCTATTCTAGACCCCTTTGCCGGCGGAGGCACCATACCGCTTGAAGCCCAACGCCTAGGGCTTAAAACTTACGCCTCCGACTTAAACCCAGTATCGGTTCTAATAAATAAGGCCATGATTGAAATTCCTTACCAATTTGCTAACTTTCCAGCCGTAAATCCAACATCAAATGGCCCCATACAAGCCAGGAAGGGCACCGAAGGTCTAAGCGAGGACATCTCCTATTACGGAAACTTTATAAGGGATAGAGCCTTACAAAAAATAGGCTCTCTTTACCCAAAAGTTATAGACAAAAATGGAATTGAGCGCACCGTTATCGCCTGGATTTGGGCCCGTACAGTTAAGTGCCCAAACCCTGCCTGCGGCACTCAAATGCCGCTGGTCCATAGTTTCGTCTTATCGGGTAAGAAGGGAAAAGAGGCCTTCGTTAAACCTATCATAAACGGGCGCGATATAACTTATGAAGTTTATTCCGGCAAGGATGCCCCCGAAGGCACGGTCAATCGCCAGGGAGCAGTTTGCCTTCGCTGCGGTTCCCCGGTTTCTTTTTCATATATTCGCTCAGAGGGCCAAGCAGAACGTATCTGCTCAAAATTGATGGCTATCGTGGCTGATGGAGACCCAGGCCGTTTATATCTTTCCCCAGATAGTTATCATTCGGAGGTAGCTAATACGTCTAGACCAAATGACTATCCAGACCTGGAAATATCTCAAAATCTTCTAAGCTATCGTACGCCGAATTATGGCCTAACTAACTATGCCGATTTTTTTTCTCCCCGTCAGCTAACGGCCCTTACGACTTTTAGCGATCTGGTGAATAATGCCCAAGAGCAAATCAAAAACGACGGCGGCTCCAACGAATACGCTCGGGCCTTAGGCCTTTATCTCTCTTTTATAGTTAGTAAAGAGGCCGATTATTGTTCCACTATTTGCAGCTGGCATGTTTCTGGAGAAAAAATCCGAAATACTTTTAGTCGTCAAGCCATTCCCATGGTGTGGGATTACGCCGAAGTAAACCCCTTTAGTAGTTCTTCAGGGAGCTTTGAAAATATGATTGAGTGGGTGGTCAAGGCGGTAAAGAATTTACCGGCTAAAGCCGAAAGCTCGGTCTGTCAGCGCCCGGCGCAGAGCGAGGCGGGGCTAAGACAGGTCGTTATCTCCACCGACCCCCCTTATTATGATAATATCGGTTACGCCGAGTTAAGCGATTTTTTTTATCTTTGGCTTAAAAGATCGCTCAAAGGCTCTTTTCCCGAACATTTTAAAACTATTCTAACCCCCAAAAACGACGAGCTTATCGCCAACCGTTACCGCTTCGAGGGAGATAAGAGCCGGGCTGTCTCTTTTTTCGAGCGCGGGATGCTCGAGGCCTTTAAGAAAATATATGCATATTCTCGCGATGATATTCCAATTACAGTTTATTACGCCTACAAACAAAGCGAAAACGGCTGGGAAACCATGCTCTCAGCCATGATCGAGGCCGGCTTTATTATTACCGGCACTTGGCCCATAAGAACCGAAATGCCCGCTAGAACTAGAGCTAAAAACTCTAACGCCCTTGCTTCCTCCATAGTTTTGGTCTGCCGCAAGCGCCCAATAGACGCGCCTTACGCCTCGAGGCGCGATTTTATTAATGCTTTAAAAAAAGCGCTAAAACAAGCCTTAACCGACCTTGAGGCTTCCAATATTGCCCCAGTCGATCTCTTCCAAAGTTCTATAGGACCGGGCATGCGCGTTTATTCTAGCTACTCTAAAGTGATGGAAGCTAGCGGAAAACCGGTGGGCATTGGTGCTGCTCTAGAAATTATTAACCAAGAACTAGACCTCTATTTTTCTGAAAAAGACGAGGACCTTGAAGGCGGCAGCCGATTTTGCCTTGAACTATACCGATTAAGCGCTTTTAACCCTATAAATTTTGGGGAAGCCGATGTCTTGGCCAGGGCCAAAAACGTTTCGATTGAAACTTTAGTCTCTCAAGGGGTCTTATCGGCTGAAAAAGGGCAGGTTCGCTTACTAACTAGAGATGAGATGGCTCAAAAGGCCACCTCCGCTCATCCTTTAATTTGGCTCCTGACTCAAAGGCTAACCAAAGCCATGGAAAAAGACGGCGTCCAAGGTTCAGCTAAAATAGCTGCCTACGTTTCGGCCTCTTTACCTGAGCGCGCCAAAACTTTAGCCTACCGACTCTTTACCCTAGCCGATAGCAAAGGTTGGACCGATGAGGCCTTCGCTTACAATTCTCTAGTCATCTCTTGGCCCGCAGTCCTAAATGAAGTCGAATCATTAAAAAAAGCATCTTCTGTAAATAAGGCAGAGCAAAACGTTCAGAAACCAAACACACTATTTGATGATCTAAAAAACCTATAAAAAAAACTATCCCGGAGTCGCGCCGATGGAAAAAAATCACGAGCTAGTCTCAAAAGGCTTTCGCTTTCTCTTAAAGGGCCTCGTTCATTATATCGCCAGAGAACTAGAGACTGAGTACGGCCAATACTGGTGGAGCCAAGGCGTGTTAAACGTCTTTCACGAAAACCAAAAGCGCGACCTCCCAGAAAATGGAGATACTGAAAAGCTAATTAATTCACTTGATATACAAAAAACACTTCAATTATTTGATCTTAACTGGCGAACAATCTTCAGTAAGAAACTTTCCAATGATCACCGCACTTGGGCCAAAGAATTAATCTCAAATAGGAATAAACTTGCCCATCTCGGGGCTGAAGACCTAACTGATAACGACACCTGGCGAGCGCTTGATACTATGTCGCGCCTATGCGACCAAATAGATCATCTAATGGCCGAGGAGATTCGCGCTTTGCTGCGCCTCTCCCGCCACGGCCCAGAATCAGACCCCGCTTCAATCGCTCAAGATTTCTCATCAGATAGTAGGCCAAGCTCAAAAGTTAAAAAAAACATTAATGTTAAGATTAATAACCTCTTTCCTTGCTGGCGCGAAGTTATTTTGCCTCACCCGGACGTCTCTCAAGGGCGCTATAGGCAAGCTGAATTTGCAGCCGATTTAGCCCAAGTAGCTCGCGGGGAGGGCGCACCTGAATATCTCGACCCGGTAGAGTTTTTTGCCCGTACTTACATAACCGATGGTTTAGCCGGACTTTTAGAGCAATCGCTTCGCCGCTTAAGCGCCAAAGACGGAGAGCCGGTTATTCAACTAAAGACCCCCTTCGGCGGCGGCAAAACCCACAGTATGCTAGCTCTATATCATATGGCGCGAGGAAAAGCCGCTCTCGAAAAGATGCCCAACCTAAATTCAATTTTTAATAAAGCTAGCCTTTCTTCTCTCCCTAAGATTAATGTCGCGGTCTTGGTCGGATCCACGCTAAATCCTACGGAGACGAAACAACCTAAAAAAATCCCCGGAATATCGGTTAGCACCTTGTGGGGAGAGATAGCCTCCCAGCTGGCTTTATCGGCCGGAAAGCCAAAATTATACGATTTAGTAAAAAAAGCCGATAAATTGGGGGTTTCGCCCGGCTCGGAAACCTTAAAAAACCTTTTCGACGCTTGCGCCCCAACTCTGGTACTAATGGACGAATTGGTGGCCTACGCCAAAAAACTTTGGAAGGTTAACGGCTTACCCGCAGGCACTTACGATAACCTAATCACCTTTATCCAAGAAATCACCGAAGCCGCTAGAGCGAGTAAAAATAGTTTAGTAGTCGCCTCCCTCCCCGAATCTAATTTAGAAATTGGAGGAGAAGCCGGAAATACGGTTACCGAGGCCATAGAGCATACTTTTGGCCGAGTGGAATCTATTTGGACCCCAGTAGCCGCGAGCGAAGGCTTCGAAGTGGTCCGGCGAAGACTCTTTTTAAATTGCCAAAAAACCTCTGAGCGCGATCTCGTCTGCACCGCTTTTAGCCAGATGTATAACCAAAACCAAAGCGATTTCCCTGTTGAAACCAAGGAAGTAACTTACCGCGACCGCATGCTCTCCTCATATCCAATTCATCCCGAGGTTTTTGATCGCCTTTACGAAGACTGGGCTACTTTAGATCGCTTCCAAAGAACGCGCGGTGTTTTGCGCTTAATGGCTGAGGTTATTCACACGCTTTGGATGCGTTACGACGCGAACTTAATGATTATGCCCGGCTCTCTTCCTCTCGATGTGTCTAACGTCCGCAATGAACTTACCCGCCATCTTTCCGATAGCTGGGATTCGCTAGTCGATCGCGAGGTTGACGGTAAAAACTCTATCCCTTATCATACAGACCAAAATAACCAGCGCTTCGGCGAAATATCGGCCGCCAGAAGAGTAGCTAGAGCCATTATGCTCGGTTCAGCCCCTTCAGTTAGCGCTCAAAACGTGCGCGGGATAGAAGCTTCCCGAATTCGTCTAGGCATTGTTGAGCCTAACGAAAACATTGCCGTCTTTAACGACGCGCTAAGCTCGTTAAAATCTTCTTTAACCTACCTTTATTCTAATTCCTCAAACGATCGATTTTGGTACGACACCCGGCCGACCCTTCGAAAGACGGCTGAAGATCGGGCCACTCAAATTAAAGATTCGGACGCCGAGTATGAAATAGAAACTCGCCTACACAGTTTACGTAAAAAAGAGCCGCTCGCTGGGATACATATCGCCCCATCTGCCTCTATAGACGTTCCAGACGAACAAATGGCCCGCTTGGTGATCTTGGGGCCCAAAGAAGTCTATAAATCTTCAAAGGAAGATAATGCAGCCACTGTTATGGCCGCTGAAATTTTAAAATATCGCGGGACCGGGCCTCGGCGCTTTCGAAATTCACTCCTCTTTATCGCCCCTGATTATGAACTTATGGATTCTCTTACGGCTACTACCAAGCGCTTTCTAGCCTGGAAGTCTATCAAGGAAGATAGCCTAGATTTAAACCTTGACGCTGCCCAGAACCGAGAAACCACTAACAACTTAGACCATCACAATAAAGCGGTCAACGATCAAATTAACGAGGCCTACCGTTGGTTGCTGATACCATATATAAAAGAGACCGAGGAAGAGGCCGACCCCAAAACCATCGGCTGGTTTAACGAATGTCTAAATGGCAGAGAAAACGATATAATTTCTAAAGTAGTAGATAAAATAAATAAAAATGACTATATTATCGTCGAATTTGCACCGTCTCTACTATTAATGGAACTAGATAAAGCACTCTGGCGCGGTGGCGACTGCATTTCTATAAAAACGCTCTGGGAAGACTTTTGTAGCTATTGCTACCTCCCTCGTCTAGCCAAGGAAGATGTTTTACTTGCGACTATAAAAAAAGGCTTAGAATCTAATGAATATTTCGCTTTCGCTTCAAGCTATGATGGAAATAGTTATAAAGGTCTAATATTTAATAAAAATATAGTTAATATCGACTGTTCAGGATTAATCGTTAAAATATCAGCCGCCTTAAACCAAATAGAGGCCCAAGCGGCTAAGACAAAACCCAAGCAACTCACCTCGGTTGAGGGCGGCTTAAAAGTCGTAGCCCCTGGGGCAGAGGGCCAGCCCCCCTTACCTAAGGCCGAAGAAAGCGTTAAGAAAAAAACTACTTTTTTTTTGTCGGCCGAACTTAACGCCCAACGAGTTTTCCCAGACCTTAAGCCTTTGGTTGAAGGCGTAGTTTTGATTTTAAATTCCGAACCTAAGACTAAATTAAAGGTATCGATCGAAATCGAGGCTACCTCCGAAGATGGGTTTTCTGATGAAACTGTGAAGATAATCTCTGAAAACTGTCAGGCGCGACGTTTAGTTGGCTGGAATTTTAATGATTAACGATTTTTAATCTTCACCAGTCCTTGATCGCTAAGGCGTATTTAAGGTAGTATTAACTTTTCTTAGGCCTACCACTGGACGGGTTAAGTCCCCAAAAAAATATTTAAGCTCTCTAAAAAATCAAGTTTTTTTCTTGTCTTTGACCATTAATTTCAACTTGAAAGTTTATTTTTTTAAATCATTACTTTTTTTTCGTAAAAATTAAATAATTATTTTTCACATTATTCCACCCTCGGAGTTTTCGCTTATGTTCTCCAAGATCTTTGGTCACCTCTTAAAAGCTGCGATGCCTCTCTTAATAGCCCTAGCTCCCCTTTTTCTTATGTCTGGTTGCGGAGTGTTTAGCGACTTGGCTAGAGATAATAAATGGCATCTTGGCTCTTTAGGGACCAAGTCCTTTGTCAGCCCCGTTAAGCTTAAGGTCGGGATCCTTCCCTTTCGTGACGAGGTTGGTTTGGGAACACCTGAGGCCGGTCCCAACCTTTCGGTCCTGATGACTGAAAAATTTGCCGAAAACAGTAACTTAGTTATGGTTTCCCCTCAAGAGATGGGCCAAGCCGCTAGCTCTAGAGGCATAACCTCGGAACTTACTCCAGAACAAGCGATAGAAATTGGCCAATCTCTTGGCCTAAACGTCGTTATGGACGGCTCTATCTCTCAAGTTGAACAAATTCAACAACGCCGAGGCTGGCGTCGAATAGCTCGATTCTTTACCAGCCAACAAGGATATTTAGACGCAACTTTAACTTTAATCGCTTACGACACAGCCACCGGCCTGGTCGTCTCTTCAAGAGCGGGCGAAGGCGAATACCGTATGGGGTCAGAAGATAAAGATCCCTTTGCCGTCGGGCCGACCTCCCCCAGCCCCGAAGCTATCGCCGAAGGTCTTGAGCTAGCCATCGAAGACGCTTACTACCGCACTCTAGACGGTTTAGCTTACACCCCGTTTAAAGCAAGGGTCCTAAACCATAGCGGCTCAACAGTTACTATTGGCTTTGGCCAAGACGTGGGCTTGAAAAAAGGCCTCGAATTCTTAAACCTAGATCAAGCCGAATCAATTTCTAATCATATAGGCGTTTCTTACGTTCTCCCTGGTAAAGTCATGGCCCGCCTTAAAGTCTCGGAAGTAGGAGAAAATAGCAGCCAATTGGAAATAGTTGAGGGTGAAGTCAATCAAGGGGACTATATCTTAAGCTGGGAAAGATAAGCAATTTATAAATTTAGTAACCGTTCACCAAGTTTTTTTTCCCCACGTTGCGGCTGGTAGCGACTTTCGAGTTGTA
>JAITQT010000450.1 GCA_031288745.1 Deltaproteobacteria bacterium | reverse complement strand
GGGACGACACGTACCACAGCAATGTAGCCCCCTAAGGAGCTTAGTAATTTTAACATTAAACAAAGTTAAAATATATGGTTGGATTAGAGAGCTAAGTAGAAATGTTAAAAGAACTAATGTTAAGAACTTAAGGGTATGCTAAAACTTAATTACAACTCGAAAGTCGCTACCAGCCGCAACGTGGGGAAAAAAGACTTGGTGAACGGTTACGTCCTTAATAAACCGGTGGCCCAATCACTGTGTGACCGAATATTTAAGCTAGTTCTAGGCGGCCTACCTAGTTTGCCTGTTTTTTCTAAGCCTGGTTTAGGCGCTTAATCTTTATCTTTCTTCGCCTCCGGCGTTATCCGGCGAGGTCCGTTCTTGTGCCCACCATTGGACAGCCGACCATCTTGCTAGTTGACTCTGAAATAGTGGAGCTGGACAAAAACGCTAGACTCCTTGAAGAAATAGGTTATTTTAACCACCTTCACGCTGAAAACGGCTCCGAAGCAGTGGCTATGTTTAAAAACTTTAAGCCTGATATGGTGGTGATGGCTTTTGAGTTACCCGATATTAACGGTCAAAACATCCTAGCCTTAATTAGACAAAGCGAGAGCGTTGAAATTCGCTCTTTGGTTATGGTTTACGGTAAAAACGTGGCCGATCTGATTTTAGCTAAGATGGGTAGCGTCGGACTCGATAAATTTTTGCGTTGCCCCTACCAGGACGCGGATTTTAAACAAGCCATAGAAGAAGTCATCATGCAGACCTCCGATCCTAATTTTGTTAAAACTGAAAAGCTTCAGGAAAAATGCCGGACTCAAATAGAAAGCGGCCAATTCGAGGAAGCCCTTTCGACCTGCAACGATATCTTGGAAATCGACGACAACGCCGAGGTTTACTATAACCTTGGCTATATTTTAAGTATCCGCGGAAACCTAGAAAAAGCTCTGGAACACTTTAGAAAAGCTACTATTATCAATAACCAACACGCTCGAGCCTTTACCCAAATGGGCTTTATTTATCAAAAATTAGGCCGACCTGGCGAAGCCCAAGAATGCCTCGAACACGCCGCCGAACTCCACATGGTCTTAAACCAAGAAACCGAAGCCGAAGAGGTCCTCAACGTCGTTTTAACCTTGCGCCCAGATACGACTAACGTATATAATAGCTTAGGTATTATTTATCGTCGACAAGGAAGGTTAAAAGAGTCGATATCGGCTTATAGAAAAGCGCTCAAGGTTAATCCTGAGGACGAAAATATTTTTTTCAACATGGCCAGGGCCTATCTTGATAACAACGAGCCCGTTGAAGCCGAGGAATGCCTTAAAAAGGCCATCAATATCAATTCCGCCTTCATGCCGGCTCGCGACCTTTTAAGAGCCATTGAGTTGGGGCTCAAGCTTAAGTCGACTTGAAAAAATATCACTTAGCTCGTTGTGGCCACCCAGCACTCTTTTCGCCTCTTTTAGATAAAGAGTAAGGCCACCAATATCCCTAGCTATAACTTAGGAGACTTTCGGCTAGAAAGAAGATGAAAAACGGACTAAGTCTTCTAAATTCAGAGACGCTCTCCCCGGGCCAACGCGTAAGGCTTTTGGCCATGGAGACCACCAAATCGAAATGGACCACGGTCCTAATCGGCTCAAAAATAGGACAATACCTTATTTTAGAGGTTCCTAAAGTTAATAACCTACCTATTGTTTTAGACGATCACAGTCAATGGGCTGTTAATTTTATAAACCAAGGTCTAATTTTTTCTTTTAATAGCGAGATTATTTCTTCAATTTTAAGACCCTTTCCCTTAGTCTTTATAAGCTTTCCTTCTGAGACCCAGGTTAGTAACCTTAGAACTGATAAACGCTACCCAGTACATATCCAGGCTATTTTTAAGATTTTAGGGCCCTGGCCCGGTTCTACTGCGGCCGAGGCTCAAGGCTCTAGCCATCTGTCTTTCTCTTCAGCCGAAGCCAGTACTGCTTCTCCGACCATAATTAAAGGCTTGATACTAGATCTGAGCTGGGGTGGCTGTTTGGTGGCGACGACTTACGAATTACCTAAAAATAGCCTAGTAAGCCTAACACTTTATTTAGAGGACCCTGAGCCTATTGAGGGCTTATTAACGACTAGGATGGCCTGTCGCCAACTTCGGGGCACTTTTTACACTGGTTTATCTTTTTTAAACGTCACCCCGTCGGAAGTAATTGACCGATTAAACGACTTTTTAAGTGACATTGAAAGAAAACCTTTAAGATTTTAAAAATCTTTGTTATTATAGGTTGTTAAAATTTTAAAAAACCGCGAGGATTTTATGTCAAACACTTTTAAAATAGCCTTGCTCTGGACTATTTCGCTTTCTTTATTCATCGTTTCCGCCTCTATAGCCGATGATCAGAAAAAACTCCGTCACCCCTCCTATTCTTTGTTGGGCTATAATCCGCCGGCTGATTCGCCGCTTAATCCTAACTTCATCATCGCCCAAGAAGCAAAAATGGCCCATGGTGCATTATGGAACGGCGGTTATATTTCCGAACGTTTAGTCGGCCTCGACGTAGGCGACGCCACTGGCGATCGCTCAAACGATCTAGTCTACGCCTCTCTCAATAACGTCTATTTGGCTCGCCGCGTTGGAGACGGTTTGGAGCAATTGGCTAATTTCAACGTGCCCCCCTCTTTAAGAATCCTCTCTATTGATTTTTTCGACATAAACGGCAACGGGGTTAACGAAATCTTAGTTAGCTGCCAAAAGAATGGGGCTGGGGCTTCCTCTTATATTCTCGCTTACGAACCCGGTCAAAAAACCCTTAAGATAGTTAGCGAATTTGTTCCTTGGTATTTGCGCGTCTACGGACCTTCGGGGCAAAAAAAACTGGCTGTCCAAAAGAGCGGCACCACCACTAGCGTAGCTTACTCTGGAGACGTGTTATCAGCTTCCGTTAGCCAGGAAGGCAAGGTGGTCACTAGTGGCCGATTGCCTCTGCCTTTTGGGGTTAATCTGTATAATTTTAATATCGGCCGCATTGGGCCTCAGGGCCAAGACTTCATTGCCGCAGTCACTTTTCCCGACGAGCACCTTAAGCTCTTTTCTGGACCTAGCCGCGATGAAATCGTAGGAGAAAGCCCGGATGAATACTGCGGAACCATTAATTATATCAACATGACCACTTCCCCGGAAAACGGCCGAGACCTTGAATATCTCCCCAGTCGGATACTCTTTGCCGATATCGACTCCGATGGGGCCAATGAAGTGATCGTGGCTAAAAACAAACAAGGTGGCATACCTTTTATGAAAAACCTCAGGGCCTTTAATGGAGGCATTATCGAGGGTATGAAGTTTGCTAACTTGTCTTTAACCCCTTTCTTCTCTTCGGCCAACCTCCTACCAGGCCCGGCGGTGGACTATCAACTAGCCGATTTAGATAACAACGGCACTAAAGACCTAGTGGTGGGCGTGGTCATCGCTCCAGGTAGCGGTATGATGGAAACTGGCCGCTCGGTCATAGTCTCCTACTCCAACCTCTACTCTAGAGATACCCAAAGCCCTGCCCCTACCCAGGAGGCCAAAAAAGTCCCTAAAAAATAAGAGGTTTCTTCTTTTTTCTGGTCGCGCCTTTGAAAAATGTCTGTTTTTTTAAGGGCGCGCCTTAGGTTTTAGGGCTTTGGTAGGCCTTAAAAAGAGCCCACCAAGCGAGGGGGCACATCCTCCCGACCAGCTAATATGGCAGCTAGTCTATTTTAAGTGTCAATTCACAAATGTGAATGTTTAAGGACCCGTTCACAAGAGAGGACGTTGCGGGGCCAAGCCTATTGAAAGGGACGACACATACCGCATCAATGTAGCCCCCTTTAGGAGCTTAGTAATTTTAATATTAATCAGAGTTAAAATATATGGTTGCAGCAGAGAGCTAAGTAGAAACCTCAAAAGAACTAATGTTAAGAACTTAAGGGTATGCTAAAATTTAATTACAACTCTAAAGTCGCTACCAGCCGCAACGTGGGAAAAAAAACTTGGGGAACGGTTACTCTTTTAAAAAATATATTGACTATAGCCTTATTTTTTTGTAAATTACCTCCTTGCCCTACTTGCCCTATGAGAGAGGGTACCCGCCTTTAACGGAAGCGCCTTAAAACTCCGTCTTTCAGGGGGGATATAATGCGCATTGGTCGTCGCTTTAAATTTTTTCACGGCCGAGATAGCTTGCGCTAAATGCCTGTGTAAGACATGCTTCATAAAACTTGTCAACGAAGTAGGAACCTTTCGAAGTGACTCGAAGGCCATCTACTTTAGGCTCTGTAAGAATCCTCTTCTTTTATGGAAGGTAGGATGTCAACAATCTTAAGGCCTAAGCCGTTACGAATAAAGGAATAAATAAACTAAATAATTTAGGAGAGATGTCCGAGTGGCTTAAGGAGCACGTCTGGAAAGCGTGTGTGGGGTGATACTCACCGGGGGTTCAAATCCCCCTCTCTCCGCCAAATTTTTTTAATATAAAAAATTTTAATTTTATAGTTTTCTTAAAGCCCTTGACTTTCAAGGGCTTTTCGTTTTTATAAACAATTTGTGACAAGTTCAAACGTTGATCGAAGCGCAAAAAGTCCTCTTTATCGAGCCTTAAATTTTTAACATTCTATTATTACTAGTTAATTTGTTAGACTATTTTGCTTTTAAGAGGTTTTTGCGCTTCGATCAAACGTTGATAATTTTGAAAAATAAGGTTAAGTATGAGGGAAAGTGATTTGGGTGAGCTTAAATTTTAAGGGAAAATGAATCAATCCTATATGCGGTATTTTTTCCTAAGATTATAAGGGGATAGAGAGGCCCTAAAAGTAAAAATAAAAAATGATTCAACCCTTTATGCGGTTTATGTTTCCTAAGATTATAGGGGAAAGTTTTGGCCACTAAAAATTTATAAAAACCTTAAAACCTATATCCCGCCTATGTTTCCTCTTATTTTTTTCCAACTGTGCAATTGGAAACTTAGGCTGCCTCAGCCAGGGGAGGAGCCGCATCTTTAGCTGGGTAAGGAATTAGCTTGAAAGGGATGGATTTATTTTCAGTCCAGCTTTTAAGATTGCCATTGGCTCTAACACAAGTAACGGTTGCTAGGCTGGTACTTCCTTCAACACTCCAGCTCATACCATTGTTCT
>JAITQT010000431.1 GCA_031288745.1 Deltaproteobacteria bacterium | reverse complement strand
TAATTTATTTTTGGAGTCGGCAGAAAAAAAATGCTCCCGACTCCATATTCAGAGATTTTTTTTCGAGAGGGGTTTTTGCGCTACGATCAATTTTCAGTTTCGGCTCTCTCCGTCGCCTTTAGTCTCTTTTTTTGAAGCGTTGGATTTACGCCGGCTTTGAGGGAACGCTTGGCGTCTACCAGCTTGTCGCGGGCATCTTTGAGAGATACCATGGGGTAGGTTCCGAAAGTTAAGGTCTGTTGTTTACCTTGAAATCTGTAATTGAACCTCCAAGATTTTAGTCCCACTGGGGTCGCGTATAGGTAAAGCCCATCGCCGTCGATGAATTTTTTAGGCTTATCGACTGGTTTCAAATTTTTTACGAAGGAGTCGGTTAGCGACATGATGGTACCAACTTTTTTCAAGGCTTGATACCAGCAAAAATACCAGCAAAACTATCGGCTGTCAAGCGTTTTAACTGGATCTTCTCTGACAAAGGAAAAGGCCGAAAGCCTTTATTTGAGAGGACTTTCGGCCTTTATCGGTCTAGTCTGGATTTTTAAATGGTGGAGGCGGCGGGGATTGAACCCGCGTCCGAAGATCTTCCCCCAAAGCGTCTACAGGTATATTTTGCCGTTTAAATTTTGCTTCTCAGACGCCGGCAAACGGGCTTCCTTGAAACTATCAAACTATTTTTCTTGCTTAGCGAGTCAGTTCGCTACCCCGATAAGCCAGCCCATTTGTCTACGCCTCGTATGGTCCACGGGCCATGTGCCATAAGAGACGCTGGCCTTAAGCGGCCAGAGCGTACTCGAAAGAGTCTGCTTTTCTTTTGTTTTCCCTTGGATTAACGAGTCACTGGGTCGCTCGGCCTGCAACTTTGGACTCAACTATCCCCGTCGAACCCAATTCGCCCCCGAAAATTTATAAATTTAATAGCAGAAAACCACAACATAAGTCATTAAAAAATAAAAACCTTAGTTATCAACTGATAAAGCACCTTTTGTCCGAAATTCCGTGCCGAATTGTATATATACGGTTTTCAGCGTGCTTCGGTCAACAGGTACTCTTTGACGTAGGCGTCCGTCAAGTCGATAACCGCCAGTATTTATCTCTGGTTTTTTGAGAGCTGAGAGAGAACTCTAAGACCGTTTATGCCTACTATAGCGTATATTTTTTTGAACTCACTGCTCACTCTCTTAGTCGTAACCCTATTGTCACTCATCCATTGGAAAAGCTTATCCTCTAAATATAACCTTAATATCAGACAAAGAAAACATCAAAAAATCTTGCCATCAGTTATTTTTTGATTATATGTACTCATTTTTTTATTTCAATGTTATTTTTTTATTTCTTTGACATTATCTTCGATTATATTTCTTCTTTTATATATCATATAAGCATCAAAACGTGACGTTCTCTTGTCAGTCATGCCTCTCGAGGGCATGGTATCGTCGCAGAAATCGTCGAGGTCACTCATCACGTTTCCCTCGGCGAGCATGTAGGCGACGACCGTCATCACCCGGGCCGCCTTAGATGAGCAGAAGGATTTCTCCAGTATCTCTAGGACCCCCAACGACGAGAAGAGCCTGTATAATCACAAACGGCACGCCGACGCCCAATGTCTCACCGCCCTCAAGCTGGGCCTGGTTGACTAGGGGCATCGCCTCGCCGTAGTACTGATAATATGCCGAGTTGTGGATCAGCAAGCCCGTCGTATTGTCTAGCTTACCTATGGATACCTTCGTGTTGGTGGGTTGCCCCTTCTCATTCCTGAAAGTAGATATGACCCGGTACAAATACGGATACTTTCCAGCCTTTGAGATGATGACGCCTTTATTCGGAACTGGTACTAGGTTAGCCGAGTTAAGGACCATGGCAACCTTCCCTGTATAGGCTCAATTATAACTATACGACGAAAAATTACAAGCTTAATTTTCTCGGTTAACAGCCTGAACAGGTGAGTTGCAGAATGTATATTCACAAAACAATGCGGAGTTTCGGTTTTGTCGCTTTAACCACCACAAGATTTAGGACTTCGTCTCAAAAATGTTGAATATACTTTTTTGGCTTTTAGAGCCGAGGCGATAAGCTTCGCTCCTACCGTATAAGAACTCTTAACTTATCGTATTAAGTATCCGTTCACCAAAATCCAAGTTAAAATATATGGTTGAAGCAGAGAGCTAAGTAGAAACCTCAAAAGAACTAATGTTAAAATCTTAAGGGTATGCTAAAACTCAATTACAACTCGAAAGTCGCTACCAGCAGCAACGTTGGGGAAAAAAGATTTGGTGAACGGTTACCCTATTAATAAGCCTTATTTGCTCATTAACTTTTAAGCGAGTGGCGTTAATCTATTACAGCTTGAAAGCTAAGGCCTAACGAACGCAGAAGAAAAAAAGATCTGGCCAACCGCACTTTTAAATATTACAATCACCAGCCATAACCGCAGCTTGATGCTCTCTTTGAGCATAATTGTCCGCCGAAGAACCAAGAGCCGAAGTATCTAAGTTTGTTTCTGGTTTCATCAAGCAGTATTCTAAGGCTTGCTCTAGTGAATCTACGGTTACCACCTCCAACCCCTGGGTAACGCTTTGGTCAAGTAAGATCAAATCCATTTGATTTCTGCTAGGGACAATAACTGCGGCTAAACCCGCTCTTTTGGCGGCCAATAACTTTTCTTTGAGCCCGCCGACTGCAAGAACCAACCCCCTTAAAGAAATCTCTCCGGTCATGGCTACGTCTGGCCTAACTTTTTGTCCGCTGATTAAAGAAACCACCGCCGCAGCCAAAGAAATACCAGCCGAAGGGCCGTCCTTAGGAATGGCCCCGTGGGGCAAATGGATATGGAGATCGTGCTCTTGAAACCAACGATCGTCTAACAACCAGTCTCTGTAGTGAGAGCGGACGTAACTAATAGCGGCTTGAGCCGACTCTTTCATAACCTCGCCCAATTGGCCTGTTAAAGAAATGCGGCCGTTTCCGGGCATGGCCACCGCTTCAACGAACATTATGTCACCTCCGGCGGCGGTCCAAGCTAGGCCAGTCACAACACCAGTCCGACCCTTACGCTCGCGTAGCTCGGAAATATGCTTAGGTGGGCCCAAAATTTTTACCAATTCGTCTTGATTAATTGGGCTTAAAACCTCAAGCCCCTCAGCTTTAGCCACTGCTCGGCTCCGAGCCAAAGCCCCGAGCTTGCGTCCCAGTTCCCTGCAGCCCGCTTCCCAAGTGTAAGAACATATAATTTCGGCCAAGCATTCATCAGTAACCTCCACGTCCTTTGGGTTCAGGCCGTGACGAAACAACTCTTTGGGCCAGAGGTGTTTTTTTGCTATAGCCATCTTTTCGTCAAAACTATAGCCATTTACCTCGATAATCTCTAGCCTATCGCGCAAGGCCGGGGCTATGTTTTCTAAGACATTGGCGGTGACGATAAAAAAGACCCCGGAAAGATCGAATGGCAGCTCTAAAAAATTATCCGTAAAACTATCATTTTGTTCTGAATCTAGCGCCTCGAGCAGCGCTGAACCTGGATCTCCGTTAAGTCCTCGGCTCATCTTATCTATCTCGTCAAGTAGGAAAACTGGATTTTTTACTCCAGCCTTTCTTAAGCCGGTAATGATCTTCCCCGGTTTGGCCCCAACATAAGCACGGCGATGACCTTTAATCTCAGCTTCGTCCTTAAGTCCGCCCAAAGATATTCTAATAAACTTACGTTCCAAGGCTTTAGCCACCGATTTAGCGAGCGATGTTTTACCAACTCCAGGCGGCCCTAGCAGACATAAAACCGGGGGTTTATGACTTTCAGTTAATTTGTAGACGGCTAAATATTCCAAAATACGCTTTTTAACGGCGGTCAAACCAAAATGATTTCGATCAATAATTTGCCTTGCTTTTGCTAAATTTGATGAAGATACGGAGGCCTTAGTCCAAGGTAACTCGAAGATCCAATCTAAATAGTCGCTTATGGCCCCGCGCTCAAGAGAATGCGAAGGAGAAAAACGGAGGCGGCGCAATTCTATTTCTGCCACAAGCCTTATGTTTTTGGGAAGATTAAGGGTTTCGAGCTTTTCAGAGAGATGGGAGTGTTCTGTATAACCTTCTTCTTCGCCCAATTCAGCCTTAATAGCTTTAAGCTGCTCTCTGAGGTGGAATTCTCTTTGACGTTGCTCTAGATTATGTTCGATCCGCTCGGAAATGGCTCGACCTACTTTACGAGTGGAAATATCTAAGGTTAAAAACTCTAAGAGTTTATAATAACGACATCTAAGATCGTCTATGAGTAAATATTCAGCTTTAAATTCAGGCTTTAACGGTATGCATGAAATAATTAAATCAGCTAAAATATCCGGCCTCTCTTCTAAAAGGCTATTTAACTTAAATACGTCAGCCGGTAGCCCTGGAATCAATTTGAGGTCCTCAGAGAAGAGTCTTTTGGCTTCCAAGATTAGGGGAGTAAGGCTTTCATCGGGGGCGTAATTTTGAACAATTTTGGCTACCTTGGCTGCAGGACCAGCAGAAGAATCAAAATGGACTACATCAGTTAAAGAAATTCGACACAGCCCTTGCACCGTCACTTTTATAGGTCCAGACTGAGTATTTTCGTGAGAAACACGTAGGATTTGGGCCGCCACCCCTATAGGATAGAAATCTTCGGGGCGAAAGTCGGCTGTGTCTACGTCTAAAGATTTAAGGGCAAAAAGGCCTAAATAATGATCTGTGGCCAAACTTTTTGACACTGAGAGTCGGCAGTTAGTTTCCTCTACGATTATGTTAGAAATTAGTTGAGGGAAAGCGTTGAATTCAGCCATGGGAAGAAGGGCTATTGTCTCTGGTATTTCACGATTGTCTAACCTTGAGGCGTAATACAAATTAGACGTCACCTCCAAAGGTGAGTCGAACAAAGTTAAGATTTCGTCGCGCTTCATATATCAATGCCTCCATTCAGGCAAGGCCAAGGGCACCGTCACCTATATGTTTAAAACTCCGCTCTAGGAGTTATTGAGGGATTCAATTTGAAAACAACTAAATACTGTTAAAAAAACTTAAAAATAGAACTAAAATTAAAAATTAGATGCATTAAAATATTTTTCTATTTAATCATTGGACCAAGCGCGCTGGTCCTAGATATAAGATAACCATTTTTTATGGTTAGACAAGGGGTGGGTCAAAATAAAACGCTTATTTTCTAAAAAAAACAAAACTTTCTAATGCTTGAGGAGAATTTAATTTTTCCCTCTCCTTCAAATCCTAGAAATTATTAAATTTTCTATTTATTATCTTGGTTTTGGTTGGTTAAAAGCCTCAACTTTAGCCTAGTGGCTTTATCATCTCTTCTTTACATGACGTCAGCCCGCTATGATAATAGGTTAATAAAATTAAAGTGATGCTAAGAAAGAGAGCGAAATGTCAGAGTATTTACATGTCTTCCAGAGCATGTTCCTATTGCATCTGCATATAATATGGATAACTAAAATATTAAAACAAACTCTTACAGAATAAATAGAGCCAAAAATACCTTAAATAATAATATAAATTTGATTAATATTTTAATTATCATAATATTAAAAAGTAACCATTCACAAGGCCTCGTCAAGACCTTGTTTTCCACTTCCCACTCGACTAAAGATAAGGCCTAAATTATGGATTATTTTGGTCATAAGCTTTTGGGGCAAATCATACCATATTGAGAGCCCGTAAAGATTCACCTGATTTAGACGAATAAGGTTTAAGAGTAACTTTATTCGGCTATAGTTAATTAAGCTTTCATAGTCGTGATGGTAATTAAGCTAAGAAGCGCGCTCCAAGTCGTAGGGGAATATTTCGTAGCTCCTTTAGGCTTTTTTCTCATTTCTGATAGTCGCGCCTATATGTTTTAGGAGACTGCTGCCTTTATGCCTAAAAATAAGTTAAGATTAAAAAATATGGGCTAAAATAGTAATCTTTATCAGACCCAATAGAGGAGATATCAATGTTAGAATTACCGAGCGACGGCCAGACGTTTTCCACAATTAAAAAGAATAATTTCCTTTATGTGGATAAAACAAGTTCCTTTATCCCATTATAAAAAAAGAAGGCTGCTTTTTCCTCTCTCGACCCCGCCGGTTCGGAAAATCAATGCTGCTTGGTACCCTTAGAGAACTTTTAAAGGGGAAACACGATCTTTTTAAAGATCTCTGGATCGACCAATCCGATTACGACTTCAAACCCTACCCAGTGATATCGCTGTCTATGGCCGGTCGTGGGAAAGGAGAGGAAAAACTTGAGCGGGGCATAGTAAATAGGCTCAATATTCAAGCCAAAAACAATGGCCTCGCTCCCTTTGACGGCTTCTCCCCAGGTGACTTACTAGAAATGATGGTGGATAACCTCCATGAAAGGACCAAAGAGAGAGTAGTCATACTCATTGACGAATACGACGCCCCGATTCAAGACGTGCTTAACGATATAGAGCTAGCCGAAATACATCG
>JAITQT010000392.1 GCA_031288745.1 Deltaproteobacteria bacterium | reverse complement strand
GAAACGCTTTTCTAGGAGGGCCCCCAGAGAGCCTCACCGCCTCGGCCGCTGATATCACGTAAGGGCTAGAGCGATAATTAATCTTAAGCTCGCGCTCGATCAAATCTCCTCTTTCTTTAGCTAACTCTTCAAAAATATTAGCCCTAGCCCCCCTAAAGCCGTAGATGCTCTGATCGGGATCCCCAATAACGCTTAAAGAGGCATTTGAGGCTAATTTTAGTAAAAACCTAAACTGTGCTAAAGAAAAATCTTGAAACTCGTCGGCCAAAACGGCTATATAGGGAAATGATTCTTGGCTATTTAAGGCGTCTATGATCAGATCGTCAAAATCTATTATTTTAAGCGCCTCTTTTTTAAATTGGTAGCTATCATAGGCTCTCTTAAAGGGCCCCTCAATTAGAGTTAAATATTCCAATCGATTTTTTATTAGGCAGATGCGGCTCAAAAAATTTTTAGTGGTCAGGCCTAGCTTAGCCGCATCCTCGGCGGCCAAGGCCTCTAAAACTTTACTATCGGCTAGCCTAAAGCCATTTTTAACCAAATTAGAATAATTAAAGGCCAAGGCGTGGAGAGTTTCTATCTTAACTTTATCCGCCTCTTCTCCCAATATCTCCTTAAGCCTTTGCCTTAAGGCCTCGGCGGCCTTGCGGGTATAGGTGGTTAAAAGAGTACGATCAGATAAACTCACACCCTTACTAATTAAAAAAGCCGCTCGCCTAACTAAAACCGAGGTCTTACCCGAGCCTGGTCCAGCTAAGATAGCCAGTGAAGCCCCATTATAAGTTACGGCCCAAAGCTGATCTTGACTAAGAGAGCTTAAAATACCTCCGGCCGCAGCTCGGCGCTTGGTTAAAGGGGGCTCGATTTTTGGCGCTTGACTAGGAGGGGTTGGTTTTTCTCGATTTGATCTTCCTCGAGGTTTAAATTGAGAGGTAAATAAGAGATTTTGCCCTTCAAGGCTTAACCGCTCCTCGCGGCTTAAAACTGTAATCTTACCAAAAACTCCATCGTAACCTCCGCTAGTTTCAACTTCACCCAACCTAGTTTTTTCCACGGCTCTGGCCATGACCTTTCCGGCAAAGGCCTCAATATCGGATAGGGGCACTGATAACAAAAGATTAAATTCACTCCCAAACTCGCCCACTAGTTTAGCGTAGGCCTGGCTAATCTCTTTGGAAGCCGGGCCACGGTCGAGGACTTGGGTTAAAAGTTCGCTAAGAGGGAGGATATGCCAATCAGGCTTAAGAATTTGACTAGGGGGCTCTTTTCGATCGCTTAGCTCTAAGACGCGGCTTAGCACTCCCACGGTTACGGGTTTACCACAAACCGGGCATAGGCCCCCAAGCTCCGAGGTTTTTTCAGGCGTTATAGCCGGGCCGCACGAGGCGTGGCCGTCAAGATGGTATTTACCCTCCTCTGGGAAAAACTCCACCGTGCCGCCTAAGGCCGGGCCCCCGGCTAAGGCCTCTTTTAAGGAGTTAAAAGTAAGTTCCCCTTCTATCACCGTTGCTTCTCGGCCCAGCTTTTCCGGGCTATGGGCGTCTGACGATGAGACTAAGGCGTATTTATCAAGCGAAGAAACCAATCGGTTCATAAAGGGATCGCTAGAAAGACCTGTTTCTAGAGCCTTGATGTGGCTAGATAAATCTTCGAAACATTCTTCCAGCGCGTCGTAGCCGCTTTTAGAGCCAAAAAGAGAGAACCAGGGCGTCCAGACATGGGCGGGAATAACTTGCATTTCAGGGTGACAATTAAGGGCCACTTCCAATATGTCGCGGGCCTTTAAGCCCAAGATGGGCCGGCCATCTGATTTTATATTCCCGAGCCGGCCTAAAGCTTGACTAAAATTAATGGCCGCTTCTAAGTTAGGGGCCACCACTAAGAGGTGGATTTTTCTCGTCCGGCCCGAGTGTTTATAGATGGCGCTAACTTCCCCGGTTAAGACAAACCTGGCCCCGCCTACCCCGGCACCATCTTTTAGGCCGTAAAAGCCGTCGTCGCCTGGAACTAGATTTTCTTCTATTTCTTTAAGCCACTGGGGATGAGTCATATCCCCGGTGCCCACAAGGTTTAAGCCTTTGTAGCCGGCCCAGAGGTTAATGTTTTCAAGGGTGAGGGCTTTGGAAGTGGCTCGAGAAAAACGCGAATGGATGTGGAGATCGGCGAAAAACTTAGAGGTCACTTTTCGATTTCCTCATCGACCAAGGCGGCGAAAATAACGGTCTTATCAGTCAGCCAGGCCCCTGGCCGCAGACCAGATAACTGGCAGGCCTTGGAAAGAAGTTCGGCGGGCTTAAATTTTTTAGGCATATCCCCAGGAAGCCCTACCCCGAAGGTGAACCCGTTTATGACCACCGCCCCTTGCCCAGCTTTTAGATCATTATCGGATTTAATTTCTTCTAAGGGTTCAAAGACAGCAAAACCCATTTTAGCCTTAGCTAGCTCTTCAATGGTTAAAACCCTACCAATATCGGGGGCCGATAAGACTTTAGCCCCCAAAGCCAAAGCAGAAGTAGCTATAGGACCAGGGCTCCTAAGTTCCCAAACTCTAGCCACCGGCTCGTTATTTAGATATAAGGTCACCACCATGGGCTGGGCTATATCAAGCCTCTTCATGGCCGGATTATCTCTAGGGGTTCTGGGCTCGCGGCCCTCCAATTGGGCCTTAAGCGGCTCTTTAGCTAAGAGCATCAAATAATTTTTCTCCCTCGAGTTGAGCCTAGTGGGCTTACTAACTTGAGGGACCGGGGGCTCTTGAGCATGTATAATCGCAGAGTTTACCAAATATAGAGCGGCTACAACTATCAAAGTGCCCCTAAGAGCTCTAAATTTAATCATACTCACAAAATAAAAAAACACCGCTCACCTTTTCCTTGCTAAAGTATTTTTTTTGCATAATTTACCTTCGCCGTTAAGAGGTGCAAAAGTGGCCTAAAATAAAATTGATCGAAGCGCAAAAAGTCACCTTAAATCAGTCCTTAAATTTGTAACAGGACCTTATTACTAGTTAATTTTTTAGACTACTTTGCTTTTAAGGGGTTTTTGCGCTTCGATCAAAATTTAGCTTGGTTTGTTTTTCCAAAAAGGGCTCTAAATAACCTTAGGCCTTAAAAATTAAAAACTAGGGGCCATCGCTTAAGCTAGTATAATTAATTTTAGGCTCAAACGTAGATCAATCGCCCCTCAGCGACTTCCAAACAAGTTAGCGGCCCCCCAAAGACAGCCCCAGTGTCTAAACCGGCCCGGCCAGGACAAATAAAGGGTTGCTTAAAAGGCGTATGACCGAAAACCACTGTCTTACCAAAATCAAACTCGCTTTCCAAAAACTCGTCTCTAATCCACAAAAAATCCTCCTCGGTTTGTAAATCAAGGGGTACCGACGGTCTTAGGCCAGCGTGAACGAAAATATGACTCTCTGTTTGATAGAAAAGGGATAAATTTTGATAAAAATCTAGATGGGATACGGGGAAAGGGCTATTTTGGTAATAGGAGCGCATAGTAAAGGAGACACCGTTGGCTTGAAGAGGCAAATCATCCCGGCCCATGATAAAATTAATAAACATTTGCTCATGATTGCCCTTAAGAAAGACCACCCTTTGGCGATAACGGGACTTAAGTTCCAAGACTGTTTCGACCACCCCGTAGCTATCGGGCCCTCGGTCGATATAATCGCCGAGGAAAACTAGTTCCTCGTTATTTTCCGGCCGCCAGTCAATTTTAGTTAAAAGTTGCTCTAGCTTCGTTCGACAGCCGTGTATGTCGCCTACGGCGAAAATTCGGGGTTCAACCTTACCGGTCATAGGTTTTTTTAACCAAGGCCCAGACTTAGACTTTACCAGTCTCGGACCCAAATATATCGACCATAATCGTCGCCTAGGCTTCCCCTAAACGTCGATCAAATTTCTTAAAAAACGCTAATTCATATAATTTATCAACTTACGTCCCAAAACAATCATTATGCCGACAGAACAAAGAAAGAAGTCCTATCCAGCTAACCATCATAATTTTACATCATAAGTTAAAAAAAATCTATGGCTTGCATAAAATTTTATCATTAACATTTTATACCGGCTCTCTTAAGCTAAAAGCCCTGACCAAGCTAAATGAGATTAGATTATTTTTTTTTATAAATTGTTATATATAGTGTTCCGGTTCCTTTAAGCCTTAAACTAAACCCCCAATGGTAAGTTGGCCTCTCGCCGCTCTGGGCCCTGAGGCCTGGCTTTGAAAAAACTCAGGGGCCATTACTCTACCCAAATTCACTTTCAAGATAAAAAAAAGTTAACTTAAACTTATCAGCCTTAGATTCAATGAACACACAAAAACAGAAATTATATATTTATAGGATTTTATTGTCCTAATTTTAAATATTAAATATGCCGAAGCTTTCACCCTTTTGGATGCCGCCATCTGGGCTCGCTGAGCTAGGGTCTTTTAGGGGAGAAACGGAAGGGTCGTACAGTTAGCTAAAAAAAGCTGGCGTAGGGGAGCACTAAAAGTATTAGGAGAAAAAAAATCAGCGGTTCGAGAGTGGGCTCAATAAATTAAAGCACCAGACCGAACCGCTTTGGTCACAAAATAGGGACAACAAAATATAGCTCTGAGCGCTCTTAATGAGGCGGCACGGTGGAATCGTTAATCAAGACCCGGGGGCCGCCGGTTATAACCATATCACCACCGTCGTTGGAATAGGTGTAAGTAGTGCAGCTGGGATTTCTATGATTCAAGGAAAAAGTAAAGGAAGGTGGATCAGTTGAAACCACTAAAGTGATTGGTCCGTATAAGATATCTTCATGTATGACTAGACCTCCTTCGCTGACTAAATTACCATAATTATTAGTATATTCACCTTTCTCAATATAATAATTTTCTTGGGCCACGGCCACGTCGTGATAAGCCGATTGGGCCAAAGAATTCTGAGCTGAGCGACGATAACGTGCGTACTGAGGTATGGCTAAGGCCGATAAAATTCCTATAATCGCTACGACCACTAATAGTTCTGTCAAAGTGAAGCCTGAGCGGGTTCGTTTTAATCGTTTCGACGATAAAATCACAGGGAAAAACTCCATGCATCTGAACAATATTTTAAGACCAACAAAAAGTTAAATGCCATTTGGCCGCTGGTGCCGAGGAAGCCCTCATAATAAATAAAGCAAAATCCATACCAAGAACCCTTGATAGGCGAGCTTAATTTTAAAGGCTTATAGAAAAGGCGACTCTAAAACCAAGCCGGGAGGAAAAAACTTAAAGTTGGCTCGTTCAAAAGATTTTACAATGATTTCTGGAATTGTCAAGAGCTAAGCAAAAAATTCTTTATTAGCGTAAAAAATAATTTATATATTTTAATATTTTATTTAGCTGTTATTAAGCAAAAGACGACTAGTCGTATCGTTGTTAGAGTAAGGGAGACAAAAATAAATGCCGATAAATCTAAAAAAACCCCGGGACAGGTCTAATTTACATCAAGAAAAATTTTAAATCAATTTAATCTTTTATTGATTTATTATCGCGATAGGTCAGACCCTTTCGGGCTCCCCCCCGCACAGATCCCAACGGGCGCAATTAACGCACTGGGCTCTTCTCTGGATGTTTAGCCTCAATCCTCTCTTCAGGATAGGGATGTAGAACTTTAGGGTAAGGTATCTTCCCCCACCACTCCGGCCTTAAGCCATTTCTATTAGCCGCAGTTTGCGTTGGTCAGCAATCCTACATTCCATAAATGCAATAAGATCATCATGAGCTATGGAATCGAAAAACCCTTTGAGGTCCGCATTGAGTATCCAGTTCACTTTCTTTCTGCCAATCGCCTCCGTCAATACATCTAAGGCCTCATGACAGCCCCTTTTAGGCCTAAACCAGTAAGAGAAACCCAGATAATCTTCCTCGTAGATGGCCGATAGTACCCTTGATACCGCATGTTGGGCTATTTTATCTTCTACAGCTACTATGCCTAGAGGTCTCTTCCTTCAATCTGCCTTTGGGATATAACACGCTTAGCTGGCTGGGCCCAATAATTCCCTTCTGCAGCCGCTCATGTAGCTCCTTAAAGTTTCCTATCAGATTCTCCTGGTAGTCTATCCTCATCACCCCATCTACTCCTGGCGCAGCTCCTCTCTTTAGTAAGTAGAAGCTCTCCTCAAGCAATTAAGGTGTTACATGATGAAGCAGCGCCGTGAATTTAGCACTCTTATCCTTCTTGCCCCGTTCGAGCCCACGAGTTAGTCCGCTATTTATCATCTCTCTTTTCACTCCTTCTTCTGGAGATACTTCGTTTTGGTTCCAGTTCTGCGTTAGGGACCTGGTTTCTGGCCTCGTGTTCTCCAGGTCCGCCCCTTCCCTCCAGAGCTTCCGCCCTCCCACAAACGGCAGTTGTTCGGCCCCTTCATCAGTACTACTAGCGAATCTGACTTCTCTGCCCCGTACATACATAGATTACGCATTCCGCATCCTACGCTGTCCCCGGTTTCCATTAACCAGGGAGAGACAGAGATCTCACTGTTCTCATACACAACGTTTAAATAACCTGCCATTGTCTCAGACACCGTGGGGCCCCACTGAGGCTCGCTAAAACGCCATCATGGGCAATTTTCTTATGCTGGTTACAAAGCATGAACGCCTACAAATTAGTGACTTTCGGGGCTCAATAGCTAGCCTATTACCTCCCCTCTCTACGCTTCGTAAGCACCCTCACGGATGTCTATACAAGACTCGGGGCTGACTCGCTAGCTAAGCTTTAATCATAGAGATTCTTCCTCTCTTATGTTGTGCTGGTTTATCCAGTCGCTATCGTAACCATTGACAAAACCTTCATAAGACCTATTTTCATCTATACGTTCGACTGGCCAGTTGTAAATAACCTTCACTTGTTTAGCATTTCGGGCCCTTAAGGTCTTATCTGCGTCATGATCACCTCATCTCCATCTTTCCCCCCCCTTCCCTATTGGTGGTTTTGATACCCGCCAGTTGGCCTTTCGGTTTTAGGTACTATGGGGACTTTAACTCCCATCAAGTCTTCTTTCACCTTGATTAATCTCCCAGCTTATCTTACAACGCTATTCTAACATTCCATCCCCAATCACTTGATGTCAATTCAGCTCGGTTTCTTCGTCGCTTTGTTCAAAGCTTTCATTACTTAACGCGCAGCCGCATTGGTCTAAACCTTCATCAGAGGTCAAACGAGCATATCACCGCGCACCTACGGCTTGGCCATATATATGCACTCTCGCCGGGCTCACCCAAACGAAACAGGTTCGTCATCCAACGGACTACTCTTTCGTCTAGGGTTATTCACCACCCCACCTCTTAGGCGAGGAAGTTACCTTTGGCTACAGGGGTTGCGACTCCTTCCCCTGAGGTAAACTTTCACCTCACTAACGTTGTACATTCATTGGCGCACATTTATCAGAGCGGCTATCATGACCTTACTGCGGCGAAGGATAATACCTTACCTGATTAATGAAGACTAAAACAAATAAGAAACAGACTGCTAAAATTCCGCCAAGGCCCTCGAACTATCGAGGTTTTTTTGCGATTTTAAACCGTTGAGCGGACTGGTACAACCGGATTAGAGTTGTCGAAGCCCGATGGCTAGGAAGACTGTAGGGCAAACATAAGATAACCCCTAAATCGCCATAGCCAGCCCGAAGAGTAGTAAAGGTTATTTACAACTTGCCAGTCGAACGTATAGATAAAAATAGGCCTCAGGGAGCCTTTGTGAACGGCTACCCTAGTAAAGACGAGGCTATGGGTTATAACAGCTTAAAATACATTTTTAGGAGGAATTTGAGTAACATTTTGCCGCTTTTTTTGATATCCGTATTGGTAAAGAGCATCTTGCGCCCCCGATTTAATAATATTAAAATAGAATAAGCCGATGGGCGGGTTATGGTGTTTGTTAAGGTCTAACTTAAGCAAACGTCCGGGTTACTTAAAAAAAATGGCTCTAGCGCAAATACAGTAGTAGCTAACTATCTACAGGCTCTAGCGAAATATGTTTATGTTAAATGTCTAATAGGTCACCATATTCAGTAGGTAAAAGTATAATTAAAACCGAACCGAAGGATTTTACTAAGCCTTTAAAATAGGAAATTTCCCAAAATTGCTCGCATTGGTATTCCGGCGATGTTCGCTAGCCTTCTTTGGTCGCAACCTTTGCGGCCTTAAGCCTATATAAATGGACGCC
>JAITQT010000384.1 GCA_031288745.1 Deltaproteobacteria bacterium | reverse complement strand
TTCAATCTTATCATGGATTGCTCTAGCTCCATCAGTAAAAAAAACGAGTTGATAGTTAAATATCATCTTGTTATAAATCAAAAAAGCTATTGTTGTTTTTAGTGCGCCCTCTAATGAGTTTCTATTTAGATTGTATTTACCTTCTTGATTTTGTACGTTAACCACCGTGGTGGATATTTGTGCTTTTGGTTTCTGGCCATCTGGCCTCGGTCTAAACTGTTTTTGATCTTTCACGCTTTCATCGTCCACGGAAACTTTGGCGGTAAGCTCGGGATTCTCATTGTCGTCTGGATTAAATTTCTTAATGTTAAGATCCTTCGCACCGGCGGCGACAACATCGGGTACTATATGATATTTTTCATCAAATGAGTCAATTGATTTAGATGGCGACTGTTTCAAATTATCTAATTCATCTAATAAAGCGACCTTCTCATTAGTTAATTTATCAAGATATAACATTATTTCATCACCTTCACGCACAGTTCTGTTTCTAAGGGTCATTTCCTTAAAAGGCGTCTTCATCGCGTCTTATTCTATTAAAAAGTCCTGCGGTAGCTCTGAAACTTGCAAAACTAGCTATAAGAAGTAATAACTCATTTGAGCCGGGAGAATACCATTTTTCACTGGATCCAAATCTTAACGAATAATTCGGAGGCAGTGTCCAAGACAGTCACGCCTGCTGCAATCAGTCGATGCGCTGTCGTTTTAAGGGGGCCAAATTCCGATTCTATTAGGTTAGGTATTGCTTGGATACTATTTTAGTTTTCCCGTCTACCTGGTCAAGTAGCCCGATAGGCTCTCCATTTTTTTTTCGATTGCGCTTCTAGGTATTTCTCTGCAATGTCCGTACTGGTTTGCTTGCGGGTTTCAATGTTCGCCGTCTCAAGCTCGCTGAAAGCGGCGGCGAAGCCTAATTTCTCAAATTCAGGTAGGTCGGGAACATCTTTTAAACTGGTAGATGACATCACTTGCGCCAATTTGTTTAAAGGGTGACAGTCGGCCAAATTGGCTAAGCGGCTTGCTAGACTATAGATCGCCCAATTGCACAGCTGGAAAAGTTTTTAAAGCTGGTTTTAGCCAACGTAGCTCAATCGGTAGAGCAGCTGATTCGTAATCAGCAGGTACGGGGTTCGACTCCCCGCGTTGGCTCCATTCATTACAGGGGTTTAAGTGCTAAAATGGCACTTAGTCTCCTGTTTTGCGTTAGAGTTCTTTTCGGGCCTAATGGCCAATCGGCTTTTCTAGCTCGTTTCAGGAAAAGGCCCATAATTCTACCCCTACTGAGTAGAAATATGACTGAGAATCGTTATAGACATGATCCGAAACCACACTACTTATCTCTTCCAGAAGCCTTGCTTAAAAATCCTAAGTACGAACGAAGAATGCTCTAAACTTAAAAGGAGCCTTTAAGGTAATCGTTAAGTCAATAGGTTGCGGCCGAACCCGAAGACTTAATTAAGTCTTTTTGGTAAAGGAGTAACTTATATTCATTGCCGTCGATTTTTTTAACACGCGGTCATACTTATGAGATCCCCCACGAATTTCACTATATCTTCATGAGAATATCAAAATAATCTAAAGCCTTGACAAGTACATAGCCGATGAGATCTTTTAGGGGCTGCTCGACGGCTTGTTAGAGAGGGAACCTATAACCGCTAGCGATAATCTTTTTATTTTATGGCTTAGATTAAAGCCTATTTCTAGGCCATTAGCGCTTGGCCTAAAACCCCTTGACGCGGGTGACCACGGCCAAGCGCCCGGCCAAGATTTAAATTAAACGCATTGTCAGTTCCACTCCCTCATTCAATGGCGCAGATAGATAACCACGCTGGCTAGCTCGAATTAAAGCTAAATACTCTGGGCAAAAATGAGCGTCATCGGCTATTATCAAAGCCCCGGGGGCCAGGTTCTTTTCAACTAAAGCTAGAATCTCTGCGTATAGAGCTTTGGCCCCGTCTAAAAGGAGTAAATCAACGCTCTTGGGTAAATCGACCTTAAGGGTTTCCAAAGCATTTCCGGCTCTAAACTCCACCAAATCGCTTAGACCGGCGGCCTCTAGGTTGGCCTTCGCCTCGGCCACTTTAGAGGGCACAAATTCGCAGGTAATCAACCGGCCTCCTCCGTTATCGCGTAAAGCGGCTGCCAAAAACAAAGTCGAGACCCCCAACGAGGTTCCGTATTCGATAATGGAAGTAGCCCGGCGACTTTTAGCCAGCATATATATTAGCCTTCCCGTTTCATGAGAAATTGAAAGGGGCCAATCGGCTAAGCTAGAGTAAAACTCTAAATATTGGGTTTTACTACCCATCAAGCGCTTTATCTCTTCTTCGGAAAGGTTCAAATCCTTTCTTTTGGCTTGTGATTGCTGATCGCGACTAATTAAGTTTTCTATAACGGCGGCCACGCGAGGCAAATCTAAGGTGATCATCGTCTTTCTCCTAAATTTTTATTTGTAAGCCGTAGGCTACGTTCATATCATACGACTTTCAGCTCTATTTAGGCTATTCGCGTTTATGTTGATTAAAGAGGAAGATATGACTCAAAACTTAAATCGCTCTATCTTTCAAAAAAAAAACCCAAGCAAGCTCGCTCTAACGATCTTGTCGAGGCCGTTTTAATAGCCGCTATTCAGGTTTTAGAAAATGAAGGAACTCGAGGTTTCACCACTACTCGCGTGGCCCAACGAGCTGGAGTAAGCGTGGGCTCACTCTACCAATATTTCCCTAACAAAGCGGCCATTCTCTTTAAACTCCAAGCCGACGAATGGCGAGGCACGGCCGGTAAAATTAAAGAGATTATCCAACAAGAGAGTAACTCTCCTCTTGAAAGGTTAAAGGCCTTAGCCCTCTTTTTCGTCCAATCTGAATGCCAAGAGGCCGTTTTTCGCGCCGCTCTTGATCTGGCCGCCCCCTTATATAGACTAGCCCCCGAAGCGCTAGCGTCGCGCTCGGCCGGAAAAGAGGCGGTTAATCAATTTTTGGCACAAAGACTACCCAAGGCCTCCGATAAAACAATCCAGACGACCCAAGAGCTAATTTTAAACACTCTTTTTTCAGCCGGAAAACGTTTTTCTCAAAGCCCAAGGACCCCCGAGCAAATTAGCTCCTACGCTGAGGCCATGGGCAATATGTTCGGCGCTTACCTAAAAGAGTTGGGGGCTGAAATTTGATAATTAGGTGTCCGTTCACAAATGTGAACGTTTAAGGGCCCGTTCACAAGAGAGAATGCTGCGGTGCCAAGCCTATTGAAAGGGACGACACATACCGCAGCAATGTTGCCCCCTATAGGAGCTTAGTAATTTTAAAATTAATCAAAGTTAAAATATATGGTTGGAGCAGAGAGCTAAGTAGAAACGTTAAAAGAGCTAATGTTAAAAACTTAAGGGTATGCTAAAACTTAATTACAACTCGAAAGTCACTACCAGCCGCAACGTGGGGAAAAAAAAGACTTGGTGAACGGTTACATAATTAGTAAGATAAATCACAACTTTATCGTTTCTATTAATTTGACTTTAACCTCTTGACTCCTAGGCGATTATGGTCTTATGGCCCTAGCTCGAAACATTTTTGAGCTAGCTTAGGCTCCTTTTTGCCTTTTAGGCCAGGTTTTTTAATAAATAGCCTAGTTCGCTTTAAGCTTTTAATTAGTCCTAATTTAGCCCGGCCTTGATTTTAGCCAAGATATCTGGTATATTATTTAAAGTTAGACCACATATATATGTGGTTATTTTTTAGGTCAATTAAAAGAAAATATTTTTCTTTAACGATTACTTAGGCATAAAAAACTAGTCTAAAATTAAAGATAACCTTAGGTTTGAGCTTGCCTAATATCCAACCATTAGTTCATTAAGATGCTAAATGTTTAAATATTTTTTTATTTTTATTATTTAACTTTTCATACTAAACTAATAAAAAGTTATCATATTTACTTAAGATTCCTATAATGCATAACACTCTTATCTACGATCTTGACTTAACTTTAATAGATTCTCTGGAAGCCTGCGCCGAGGGGGCTAACCTTCTAGCCGAACATTTTGGTTTGGAAAAAAAGAGCCTAGAGCAAATTCGAATCGCCCTTAGTCTGCCTACCGAACAATTTTGGCTCTCCCTTTGGGGAAAAGTCGAACCCCCCTGGAGTGCTTATTTTTTTAACGACATCGTGCCCAAGGTTTCGAGCCTAATCAAACTTTATCCCTATACCGAAGAGATTCTTCAAGCCGGTAAGGATAAAGGTTATTTGCAAGCCATCGCCACCAACCGCATTAATCCTTGGCACGATCTAGCTAAATTAAATATCGCCAAATATTTCGACACGGCCGTTGGCTCCGATAACGTGCCCCGGCCTAAGCCGGAGCCGGATATGTTGCTAACTATACTTAAGCAGCTTGGCGTGGACGCTTCGAGGGCCCTTTTCGTGGGCGATTCTGTCTCCGATATGGTCTGTGCCAAAAACGCCGGGCTTAAATCTCTTGGCCTCCTCCAAGGCGGATCGAGCCAACAAGATCTCTTAGCCGCCGGGGCCTCGGTCGTAAGGGAAAACCTTGAGGCTGGCCGCGACGTTTTAAACTGCTAAAAGCCTGTTCTTAGAGGGTTTTATCGGAAACACCGTAAAACTTTTTCCTTCAGGGCGGGGTTCTAAAGCCTATTCTGGCTTTAATCTTATTTTCAGTCTAAATCATTAGATTTTAGATAATCACCTAAAATTGAAAGTTGCCCACCGCCTTAGCTTCCTCGAAATAAATTGATGACTCACCGCCTGGCCTTCCCATATTTTGCTCGAAGCACAAAAAGTCCTCTTTATCGGGCCTTAAATTTTTAACATAATATTATTACTAGTTAATTTGTTAGACTATATTTGCTTTTAAGAGGTTTTTTACGCTTCGAGCATATTTTGACTTAATTGTGGGCGTTTATCGCAGTGAACATTAGCTAGTATATGTACATCAAATATGTTTGTAACATATTCATACGAAATGACATCTAAATTAGTGAGTTTATCTCTTAATATTAAATTAATACTATCTATTTTTTTTAATATTAAAACATAAACCATACTTTATCAATTTAAATATCACTCTCCAAACGGATTATACATGGAAGTCGCCCCCTCTTCTCTAACGTCTTCTCTGACCCCCTTTCAGAGAACTGTTAGAAACATGTTTGGGACTATAGTCAGGCGCTATGATTTGATAAATCGCGTCTTGAGCCTAGGCCGAGATCACTTTTGGCGCCAATCTCTAACTAGGAGAATGCTGATATTAAGTGACGACCCCTCATTTTTAGATCTAGCCACTGGTTCGGGCGATCAGCTTTTAAGCCATAAGCGCCTTTTTCCAGCCGCCAAGGTTACCGGGCTTGATATCTCTGAACCGATGCTGGAACTAGCCAAGAAAAAAATAAAAAATAGCCTAACAAAGGGCAAAATCTCTCTGCCCGAGCCTACTTTAATTTTAGGTCAAGCTACTGAGGCCCCTTTACCAGACGAGAGTTTCGACTCGATTTCTATTTCCTTTGGCTTAAGAAACATTACTGATCGCCGAGGTCTCTACTCCTCAGCTTATAGAATGCTTAAACCAGGGGGCCGGCTATTAATACTGGAACTTTTTTTTGATCCCCGCTCGATCTGGGCCCCCTTATATCGTTTTCATTTAGATAAATTTACTCCCTTTTTAGCCTCTCTCCTAGGTGGCCGAGGCGGGGCTTACCGTTATCTGGCTCGCTCTGTTCTAGCTTTCCCTCATCCGGCGACTATTATTACCGAACTAAAAAAAGCTGGGTTCGTTAAGCCTCAAAGAACTAGTTTTACTTTTGGAGTTTGCATGCTTGTTTGGGCCCACAAACCTTTTTGACCTTCTTTAACGAATCAACCTAGGGTCTCTAATCTAAAGGATCTGGACTTTACTGGTCTTCTGAGATAAAATAACCTTGCTTTCAGACGTCAAGTAGGAAGAGGTCTACCCCTTTCGATGCTGAGATTTTTTTAGAAAAAAGGGCCTTAACCTTTAATTTCTCTTTAAAACTTCATTTTTTTTATTGTTCTACGCTTTAAATATTTTCACGGCCGATTGGCCCGCGCTCACTGCCTGTGGATCATGGCCATAAAGCCAGCTGATTAACCAGCAACCCTCCGAAGAGGCTTGAAAGCCTTGCGCTTCTTGCTCCGTAGGAATCCCCTTCCTTCAGTTAAGTGGAGGAGGTCAAATCCTCTCGTATCTGCCCTGCTAGGCCCGCCCAGGCGGATACCATTAAATTTTAAGTTCCAATCGCCGATAACCGCCGCGGAGTTTTTATGAGTAACGCCACTTCATCTAGGAGCCATTCCGAACCAAACAAAGGCCGGGCCGCTGGACAAGAAGGTAAATTTCTGACCTTTTCACTGGCTAACGAGGAATACGGCATCGGTATCCTCAAAGTCAGAGAAATCATCGGCATGATGCCCATTCGCACGGTGCCGCAGACTCCCGGCTTCGTCAAAGGGGTTATAAACCTTCGCGGCAAAGTCATACCCGTAGTCGACCTAAGGCTTAAGTTCTCAATGAGCGAAGCCGAATACACTGAGCGCACTAGCATTATCGTGGTCGACGTGGCCGTAGACTCCTCTAAATTTATTCACATCGGCATCGTGGTTGACTTTGTTTCCGAGGTGGTTAACATCAAGGCTGACGAAATCGAAGCTGCTCCCGCCTTTGGCTCTAGGCTTAACACCGAATATATCCTAGGCATGGCCAAAATCGGCAAAGGGGTTAAGATACTGCTTGATATAGACCGCATCCTAGCCGGGGAAGACCTAGCTGGTCTGGGCCTGTTTTAAGTAATAGCAAAACTTTTCCAACTGTGCAATTGGAAACCTAGGCTGCCTCAGCCAGGGGAGGAGCCGCATCTTTAGCTGGGTAAGGAATCAGCTTGAAAGGGATGGATTTATTTTCAGTCCAGCTTTTAAGAT
>JAITQT010000371.1 GCA_031288745.1 Deltaproteobacteria bacterium | reverse complement strand
GGAATATCTTTTGGAGAGGCTTTTTATCGGCTGTTCACTAAGCTATTGGATTAGTATGCTCCGGCTCACGAACTAGCCTCTTTATATTAATGAAAGAAGGGGGAAATAGAGAGGCCTTTTCAAGAATATAAAATAGGTCTATGTAGCCAGTATTGTGGTAGGAAATAAAACTCCTAGGCTTGTAGAAGGTTGTGGGGGTTAATTACTCTTTATTTTCTCTTATCGCACTTAAACAGCTTATGAGCCAAGCGGCCTGGGAGTCTGATGTAGCCCCTAATAAATTGAGTTTTAAACAAAAAGTCTATATTCTTCAACGAAAACGGCCACAATTTAAAGCATTTTCCCCCAGTGAGGATGAGATAGGTTAGTAAGCTGAGATTAGAGATAGCTTTGGCTATGTTATTAGCCGGGAAAGGTGAACCCTAGGGGAGTGAAGAGAAAGATGAGTTCTTATAAACTCAGACGGCCAGGGGAAATGCTAAACCAGTGAAGAGAATTAACCCCAGCTATTTTTAAGCTC
The DNA here is from genome assembly GCA_031288745.1 of Deltaproteobacteria bacterium. GTDB lineage: Bacteria > Desulfobacterota > Desulfarculia > Adiutricales > Adiutricaceae > JAITQT01. Next base: position 5,849 of record JAITQT010000371.1, on the reverse strand, counting down.
AGCCGAGGAAACGGAAGCAAAAAATATTCAAAAATAGCGCTTTAACAAAACTGTACTGACCTTAAGTAAATAATAGAATTTTTTGGGAAATCAGCTTAGATTAAGGCCCCAAAGCCTTTAGGAGGTTTAGGCTTGCCTAAGCTGATTTTTAATTGTATATTCTTACCGCGCTACAATCAAGCGGCGTCTTCTTTAGCCGAAATTTAGCCATTTAAGGCTAGATAGGCTGGAGTTTATTTATTTGCGGAGCATTTTTTTTATGAATTTATCTATACCATACGTCCGTAGCCGTAGACAAGCTGAAGACGAGATAAGAAGTACCCTAGCCGATCAGGGGCCTGTAGACGAAATAGAAATCAACCATGGCTATGGCCTTAAGTTTTCTTACCAAAAAGGCCAAGGCTTTTCGGTCATCATATACTTTAAAAAGAGCGGCCTCTCCTCGTCCCTATTGTGTGAAAACGCCCCGAAAACCGTAACAGAAAAGCTAATAGAGTTAGCCGAGGCTAATAGCCAGGGCGTTAAGAAGGTTAATGGGCCATTAAGTTTTGGTACCCCTCCCAAGGCCGCGCCCTCTCTCGGTTTCGATATTTTTAGCGAGGCTCTGAACCTAGATGAAATTAAGCCTCAAGCCAAAGCTCTCAATGAGAATTCTTCGGACTTTAAGTCCTCACTATGGCGTCTCGAAAAATTACGCCTAAAGCTGACTCCTTTCTTAAGAAACTTTCTCGACGACTCCTTGGCCTTAACCTTTTTGGCCGAAAAGAGTAGAGACCTTTTTAAAGATTTTAGGGCCCTTTTAGTCCTCTTCCGTTACGTATTCGAGGCCCTTCTAATAAGCGTTATTAAAGAAGACCAGGTCAGAGCTGAGCGCATCTCCCCGTTAAAGGTAGAGAGCTTAACCCTGAACGACGGCCTTATGATCATGAAGATTAAGACCATTTTATCTAACTCAATAAAAGGCTCTAAACTCTTAGAGCCTTTTTTAAAAACTGCAGAAAGGCTTAATTTTTGGGCTGGTCACTCAGAATCTAAGACCCAGGAAGTTTATAGAGATTTTGAAATAGAGAGCTTTGAAAGAGCGCTAGAGGAGATAGAAAATCTAGCCGCTCTCTCGTTAGATATTTTAGAGGCCCTAGAATCTAAAAATTCTAGCTTCCATTTGGGGAACGGCGATGAAGTTAAGAGCCAGGTCGTCTACGTTTCTAGCTCCAAATTCGGAGGCTTTGAAAAGCCTAAACCCCCTCTTGAGATATACTCAGATCTTAACAATTTACCCAAGATTAGAATTGGAGTCGACGAATCGGGCAAGGGGGATTATTTCGGGCCTCTGGTCGTGGCCGGCGTCTTAATCACCGCCGAAACTGAGAAAAAACTAATCTCCATTGGGGTTAAGGATAGTAAGGTGCTTACTGACTCGGCCAATTTAGAAACGGCCAAAAAAATAGCCAAAATTCTTGGTCCCCAAAGTTATCACGTAGTCGAGCTGGCCCCTGTTCGCTATAACGCGATGTACAAGCACTTTAGTAACCTAAATAAACTCTTGGCCTGGGGCCACGCCGAGGTTATCGAGAGGCTCTTAGATTTTAATTCTTGCCAGTTTGTTGTGGCCGATAAATTTGCTAAGGAAGAACATCTACTTTCAGCCCTTCAGGATCGAAAGGTAGAAATTGACGTCCTTCAGGTGTCTAGGGGTGAGCGCGACCCGGCCGTGGCGGCGGCCTCTATCCTTGCTAGGGGGGAGTTTTTATTAGGCCTAGAGCGTTTGGGGAAAGATTTGGGAATTAAACTCTTAAAAGGGGCCGGGCTTAACGTTGATAATTTGGCCCAGAAAATCTACCAAGAGAGCGGCCTGGAAACCTTGGCTAGGGCGGCTAAGCTCCACTTTATTAACACATTTAAGGCCGGGGCTAGAGATATCCCTTTTTAGGCTCTAAGCGATAAAAGCTTAGGCCTCAGTTCTTTTGAGGTTTCTACTTAGCTCACTGCTCCAACCATGTATTTTAACTTGGATTATTGTTAAAACTAAGCTCCTATAGGGGGCTACATTGTTGCGGTATGTGTCGTCCCTCTCAATAGGCTTGGCCCGCAACTCTTTTTCTTGTGAACGGGCCCTTAAACGTTCACATTGGTGAACGGACACTTTACAAAAATATAGCCAAAACGAACATTACTCAGGCTTTAATTTTCTCTCCTTAAGCGGATTGAAGGTTATTTTTAACCTTCAGTCCGTTTTTTAGTTGTGAGCGGCAGATGGGCTAACCCGCCCGATGAATCGGAAGCTTCAAACTTAGTAGTAGGATAAGTATAGCCAAGGCTTGGGGGTTTGTCGGAAGAAGGCCACCCGAAATAGCCAAGGCCAAAGCTTGGCCAGACAAATTTAAATAGCCTTAAGGAGATCTGAACTAACGAGGTTATAAAACAAGGCGAAGTAAAATAATACCTGATCATGGCGGTAAAGGTAACTGGTAGATGAGAGGAAAGCTAGCGCTTTTACCTAAGGGAGATCTTAGGTGGCCAATAACTTTTCGAGGAGTTGATAACGGCCAATTGAGGCCTAACAAGTTATTAGAGGCCTTAGTACCGAAGATTGAGCGGATTACCGCTAAGGAGGGTAGGTTTTAAACATAAGAAGAATTGGTAAGGGCTTAGTATGTCCATCAGGTAACAATAATTGAGAGTAACGGCCAAGGGATGACGCTAACTTAAAGTAAGAGGCTATGAGTAGGATCGTAGTATTGAAGCGCTTGGTTCTAAACGATACGGTGGGTGGGGTGAGAGGAGGGCGAGATAAACCCCACCTCCTCTTAGAATTTATAAAGCGCCTAAAGAGAGCCTGAAACGGCTATCTTTTAGCTTTTTTTTAGTGGCTGGTAAGCCGTTAGCCGAAAGAGCAAGACGGGGCCTTGGTAAAAGAGCTTTTTTTGGCCCACTCAAGTTAAACCCGGTTTTTTTTTGGGTTTGAAAGAAAAAAAGAGGCCTCCTAGCTAGGTAAAACGAGGGGGAGAAAAATAAAAGAAAAATTAAAAAAAATCCGAAATAAGGGTATAAATTTGCCTTTTATCTGCAAATCGTTAGTCATTAAATTGTTAACTATAGCTTAGGAGCGCCTTAGGATAATTACTAATAAAGCATAAGGAATGTAAGTTTAATAAGGGCTAGCTATGAGATTAAGTAGGTTATCTAAACGGTAATTGTAGAGTATATAATTAAATACTCAAACAAAATATTTTTAGGGGCCCTGGAAAAGGGGCTTAATTTTTTATAAATCACAATAATAATTGACAAATATTTTTTGACCTTTTTTCAAATTAAAGAAAAAGAGAGGTTTAAAAAAAACTAACCTAGCGGAAATTAAGGGAAAAACCCAAAAATTGCTTAAATGGGAAATTTTAGTTAATAGCCGGTCCTCCTAAAAGCTAATGGACCAGAGGGGCTGGCTTTTTTAGTAGATGATATTTAATCAATATTCGGCTATTTTAGCAAACAGTATAAATATTTTATATTAAATAAACTATAAAATGAATAAGTAAATTACCTTTATAAGGTGTATTTTTAGTATAATTAATCTAAAAAAGGTGTAATAAAAAGTCTTACAATTTTAAGCTAGAATTTAAACTATCCCCTCTTCTTAAAGCTTAGTCTGGGCTAGAGAGCCAGATTTTTTTATTTTTCTAATACCAAACTAAACTTAGCTCTATCAAGAGAGGTGGGTTTAGATGTGGCTATAATTTTATAGCCGATTTCAAAAATTTGGCCTTAATGGCTATCTCGAAGGTGGCTAAATATACGTAGCGATGTCTCGGGATTAACTTCATATTTTTATTACTTTTTATTTTAATTGTAGGGTAATTTTTAATCCAATCGCTTAAAATAATTGTCTAAACTGTTTGAGTAAATAATTATGGTAGACCAACATTTGCCAAACGGATTATTTGCAGATATAAAAGGCTAAATGAATTTGGTCGCCGTTTTTTTGGCTAGCCCTATTTGGTTTCATCGCCCAAGAGGCACCGGGCTTAAGTTAAAGGCCAAAGGCGGCCAACCCCGGTCTTTAAATTATTAAGACCACAACTACAGGTAGTCTAGATTATTAATTTGGAGTTACGAGTATGGGTATAAAAGGCAAAGATATTATCAGGATATTGGCTTTTCTAGCTTGGTTCTGGTTATGGGCCCAGGTGGCCTTTGGAAACGAAATCGTCTGGAACGGAACCGGGCCACTGCCAACCACCGTTCCCAGCTATACCACGGCCCCCCAATTCTATCCGGGCGAATCCCCTTCGGCTAACAAAGTTACCGTCACTTACGATTTGCCTATGATGATCATGGGAGGCTATTTTTTTTACGAGCTTGCCGGTCAAAGTGGTCAGAGCTCTGATAACCAAATCGTTATCAAGGGAGTGGGGCCGATAGAGGTGCGGACGGTCCTTGGAGCCTTGGCCGCAATGAGGGTGAGTGATCCGACTCAAAGAGGTTTCGGGGTCTTTTCAACTGAACGAAATTCAATTTTTATGTCGGCAGTCTCCACCGACTGTGATATGACCGTGTTAAACCCTATCTATGGAGCTAAGACTAGCGTCATGGGGTCGGGCAAAGTTATCGGCGACTTTAATAAAATCGAGATTGAAAATGGCAGCCGCGTTATGCAAATCATTGGTGTGGAGCATAACTTAAGGGCCTTATTAGCCAATGAAAAATATTACGCTCAAGCTAGCCATAACGAGATCATAGTGAGGGATAGTTATGTCAGGTATTTTGTTTTAGGTGCCTACGTCATCAACGAGGCGTTTTATAATAACAAAGAATGCTCTGAGAGCCTTGGCTTTTTAACCCACAACAGCGTCACTTTGGAAGGTAGCGCTAGAGTAGACGGCTACGTGGGTGGGGCCATGATCGGCGGGGCCGGCGCGAAGCTATATAATGTCACTCCCGGCTCGGATATTTTTACTGGAAACAGGTTAAATATCGTTAACCCCGCCGAAGGAGGAGTGCAAGTCTTAACCGACGTCTTTAGTTTTGAGGAATTTTGGTTTACTTTTCCTAAAGACGTCAAAGAGGGGGCCATCGGGCTTAAAGCCGGGCGCAGCGTTATGTTGTGGGATGGCTATGGAGTATCGTCTGTAATTAAGGGTGTAGAAATTCTAGGCGACGGCCCTCCTCCTCAAGAGCTTAGCCTTACTTTAATTGAAGCGGCCGATATTGATGACACTCTCTTTATCCAAGATCGTGTTATAGGTTCCTACGGTGGGATCTTGGATTTAACCTTTGACTTAGAGTTAACCACAGATTCGGACCAAGGGGTTGAAAGATTAATGGCCCGCTATGTGGGGGCCACGTTTCAGCCACAGACCGAAACGGTACCCTTAGCCGATTCGGTTTCTTTAGCCTTCCTCAATCAAGGACTCGATCATGTTAGTGGCGAGGGCGTGACGGCAGTTCTTAATCGGCCCTACGTTGCCCCGTGCCTAACCACCTTCGCCACCTTCGGCGGGTCGGTTTCCGATTACGAAGAAAGCTACGAGTTAGACGGCTATTACGGCTTACTAGGCATTAGTTGTGCCAGTTTTTTAGAATCAGGGACCGTCACTTTAGGCGGTTTCGTTGAGGCTGGACGCGGAAAATATAAAACTAAAGGCGTGTTTCAAAACGGACGCGAAATAGTGGCTAAAGGCGACGTTGAATACATAGGCGGCGGTCTTTTAGGGCGTTTTGATTTCGATGGCTCTAAGCCTGGCCCAGGCCAAGGTAAGAATTATTTGGAAGCTAGCCTAAGGTTAGGTCAAACCCGGACAACTTTTATGAGCGACGATTTTTTTAACGTAACCGAAGCCATTAATTTTACCTCT
>JAITQT010000356.1 GCA_031288745.1 Deltaproteobacteria bacterium | reverse complement strand
AGGGGGCCAAGAGGCCTCCGGCCACCAAGAAGTTGGTGGCGATATCGTCTACCACCAAAACCCTATAGCCGTAAGCTTGAAAGGGGGCGACCGTTTGGGGATCGCTTACGGCCTGTAAGGTGGAGTTTAAGTTTTCAAAGGGCTGGCTATCAATAATCTTTTGAAGGCAAGAGGCCGTAAATTTCGAGCCGCGTTCTAGTTCGCTCTCAGCTAAGACGTCTCCACCCATCAGTCGACATAAGCTCCGAGCAATTGAAAGGCCTAAACCCGTGCCCTCGACATAGCGACCGCTTCTTTCTTGGCTAAGCTGAACGAAATCGGTGAAGAGTTCGTTTAAATCGCCTTGAGCGATGCCCACCCCGGTATCTTCAACTACGAAAATAAGCTTAATTTCATCCGCCCCATGCCTTTCAAAGCTAACCGTAAGCTTAACGGAACCGGCGGGGGTAAACTTTACGGCGTTGGAAAGTAGATTCAAAAGCACCTGGCGCACGCTCTTATCATCGCCGTATAAGACACTGGGAAGAGAGGGATCGACCTCGGTTATAAGATTTAAGGATTTTTCATTGGCTTTAATGCCAATAACTCCCAAAGCGTCCCCTAGGAGGCGGACCATCTGATAAGAATCTTCGGCGAGAGTATATTTGCCGCTCTCTATTTTAGATAGATCTAATATATCGTTCACTAAGCTAAGTAAAATAACCCCCGAGCGGCGAATTTCAACGATGAGGTTTAAGACCTCGGCTTTGCCAAAATCGCGCTGGGCTAGTTCGCTTAAGCCGATGATAGCGTTTAGAGGAGTGCGTATTTCGTGGCTCATGCGGGCCAAAAAATCGCTTTTAGCTTGAGAGGCCACCTGAGCAACCACTTTTTGGGAATCGGCTTCCCTGGTGCGCTCATTAACCAACACTTCCAAACGCAAACTATCTAAGCGGCGACGCCTCAACAGGGCCGTTGATAAAAGCAATAAGCCCACTAGAGAAATCGAAAGGCCAGCCAGCCATGGTATGCGGGAACGGGCAATCTTAGCCCCGTAGTCGAAGGTCTTACCATTCCAGCGATCGACTATCTTTTGGGTGTCGATGACCGATAAGGCCTTGCCAAAGATTGAGCACAACAAAGTTTCGCGAATATTAAAGCCGAAAGTAGAGTCATAGCTGTGATTAAAGGCATAATTAACCTTAAAATAAGGTTTTTCTCGATAATTAGTAAGAGTTAAGTTTAAAGTTTTAGAGCCTAACAACAAATCTATCTCTCCATTTTCTAAAGCCAAAAAAGCATCAGAGAGAGAGTTATAATATTGTTTATTAATCTGATCAGGGTACCACTTAGAAAATATCTCGTCGTAAGCCAAGCCCTTAACCACGCCCACCTTATAGTAAAGAAATTCATTCATATGGATGTCGGGCGTATCGACCCGCGATAAAAGGGCAATATTGTTAGTCTGATAAGGATTGGGGGGCCACAAAAACTTTAATTCGCGCTCGTTAGTTACGATTAACTCAGTAACAAAGGAAATTTGACCACTCTCCAACTCGGCTATAAGTTCGGGCATGGAGAGTTTCCCGGAGTTAGCCTGAAGAAAGGTGAGGGCGGTAATTTGAGAAACCTCGTCTAAAATATCGTAGGCTGAACCTTGCCATTTTTTTTCAGTTTCGTTAAAAAAACTTAAAGGATAGTTGTCCCACTCTGCCCCGAAAAATATCGGCTGGGGCCTATCAAGGTGATTTTTTAGGTAATTCTTTTCCTCTTGGGTTAAGAGATTATAAAATTCATGCTTCCGAAACTCTCTCTCCCCTTGATTATAAAAAGTGGCCAACCGTTTAGCCGCCCCAGCCTTAAGGGCCTTATCAAGAACTTCAATAATCGGGGCCAGCTCGGAGTTAGCAGTGGACAGGGAAACGTCAGAAAAAACAGTGGGGAAAACGTCGTTAAGCTGGACGTCGGGGTACTGAATAAAAGCAGCCCAGGCCGGGCCCTCATCAAAAAAAGCGTCGATCTCCTCTTTTTTAAGGGCCCTATAGGACTCTTCATAGTTGGGCAGTTCGATTTTAATAAAGGGGTATTGGTTGACCCTAGCCAAGAAATCGGCGATGACGGTCCATTGAAGAAAACCAAAATAGAGAGTTTTCGAGCGACTAACGTCTCTTAGAGATGGTTTACCCTTAAGGGTTATATATTTAAAGGTACGCTTGGCAATAGGCAGACTCATAAAGAGAGTTTTTCGGCGCTCGAGGGTAGACGATAAATCGCCGCTAAAATCGAGTTTTAAACTATGAAATTCTCTCAACATGATATCCCACTCGTAAGTTTTGGCCTTAAACTCAATTCCGAAAATTTGAGTTAACCACTCACTGGTAAGAGCGCCGAAGCCTTGAACTTTTCCGTCGTCACCCACGTAGCATTCGGTGGAGGTAGCGTAACCCACGGTCAAAGGGCGGCCCAAAGCCTTTATGGCCTCAATTTTACGAATGTCTTCTTCCGTAACCCCCGGAATTTGACGGTAATCCGTCACCAAGTTAAAATCTATTTCACCCGGGGCCAGCCCTTTATTTTGGGCAGAAGGTCTCGCGCTTTGATCTGAGGCCAAAATAGAGGCCAAACAAAGAGCCACGAACAAGATGGTTTTAAAAAGCCCGTCAAAACTTACGGCGCGCCGCCTTAGCCCTGGGCCAAGATTAGCCTGCTTAAGGCGATCTAACGATCGTTTATTTTTTCTATTAAAAATCATTTTTTAAAACTTATGCGTTTTTTTTGATTTAAGTAGATAGTCGGCCGATTTATCGGGCTTAAAAAAGATGATTGAGTTTGGAAAGTGGGGGCCGGCTGCGGCCGAGGTCCCCTTTAACCCTATCTCGAACTTAAGACGCATTTTCGAGAAATCTTAACTCACTTTAGAATAAGGGAAGTTAAAAACTCGCCGAGAAGGCCTAAAAAGTCAAAAAGGCGGACCGAAAGTCGCAAACTTAGAAAAAACGGGCCTAAGGGGAAAGAAAGATAACCCACCGCTAACTTAAGCGATGGGGAAAAGAGAGGGCTTGGAGTATTTGAAAAAAAGTCGCGCTGCCAAAAAAGCTCAATAACGCGCTTAGGAAAAGAGCGGAAAACTTTAGGGGTCCCCCGATATTGTCGGGGGAATAGTAGGGAGTATCGGCCGATAGCCTAAAAATTAAGGCCCGGAAAGAGGCTAAAGGCTAGTCAGTTAGGCGCTTTAAAAATAAGAAAAGCTAATTTAGAGAAAATTAAATAGCCAAATTCTAATCGTTAAAAAAACTAGCGCCTATCTTGGGCCCTCGTTAAGTCCATTAGTTAGAGGCTTTTCAGGCCATAGAGCCCGCTTAGCCAGACTTACGAAAAAAGGGTTTAAAAGACTTTAGCCAAAAGCTTAGAAAAAAGGACTGATAAAGAAAAAAATTAATAAAAAACCCGGCTTAACTCAGAGGCGAACCAAAAAAGAAGCTTTCAGCAAGTCTAGTAATAGTGATTTTTTAATGTTATTAGATATTTACGAATTATATTTGACAGGAAATTAAGTTTCTTTTTCGCTCCTGGTTTTTATATTTATAACATTATTTCCGCTATTTTTCAAATCAAATCAAATCCATCTTTTAACTGGTGCCAAACTCCTAAATTTAACTTTGGTCAAGGGTAACCGTTCACCAAGTCTTTTTTTCCCCACGTTGCGGCTGGTAGCGACTTTCGAGTTGTAATTAAGTTTTAGCATACCCTTAAGTTCTTAATTTTAGTTCTTTTAACGTTTCTACTTAGCTCTCTGCTCCAACCATATATTTTATGATCGAAGCGCAAAAACCTATTAAAATCAAAATAGTCTAAAAAATTAACTAGTAATTTTGCTATGTTACAAATTTAAGGATTGATAAAGGGGACTTTTTGCGCTGCGATCAACTTTGATTAATGTTAAAATTACTAAGCTCCTATAGGGGGCTACATGACTGCGGTATGTCTCGTCCC
>JAITQT010000292.1 GCA_031288745.1 Deltaproteobacteria bacterium | reverse complement strand
CAACACTCCCAAAGATTGGCGATTTTAAAGTTGCATACAACTAACTTTATAAGAGAAAACTGACGCAAATTGAACGCGGATCCCGCTTTCGAGACTATAGCAAACAAAATTTAAAAAGTCCAGCAAAAAGATCTACGTTACTCTGTTAATTATGGTGCCTTTTACTTAATAATCATCAGAGCCAATTTACAACCTTCAGCGTTTGAGCGATAGTTTGATGGCTTGCAAAAACGTAACGTTAGCCATAGTAATTTTGCGTCGCCCCCCCCGCTAGCTAAATTTTTAGGGAGGCCCCCGCTTTTTTAATTCTTAACAAGCGCAAACAATTTAGAAAATTAAGACAGAGGACTAGGAGGGGTTCTGTTCCCCAGGGTTTGGTCTAAAAACAATTTTTTGCTATGCCCCTTTTAGAAAACTCTCTCCAAAGGTCTACTAGGAGGTCGAGTTTAAAGCATGCGCTAGTTTTTATTTTTTTTCTTGACAATTAAGTAGCAAACATGTAATATATACTTACGACAAGTGCCTGAAAAGGCCTAACATGGAATCCCGTTAGAATCGGGAACGGACCCACCGCTGTATCCGGGGACTGAAGAAACATTTGCCACTGGCTTAACGGCTGGGAAGGCGTTTCTTAAGGTTGATCCAGAAGTCAGAAGACATGCTTGTTCGCACTAAGGGATAAAGCCTTGAGGAATAGGCCCCTCTTAGGCGTGACGGTGCTTAAAAAACCGGGTCACGTATTTGGCAGCTTAGGGTATTATAGGGAAACCTGGATTGCGCTCAATCCAGGTTTTTTTTGTCTATTATCTAGGATTATTGTATTTCTAGTTAAATATATTATAAATTTCTATAAAGTTAGATAAATTAAGATATTTATGATTAATCATCTAGCCTTTTTTTATTTATTTTTTTAATAAATTTAATTGTATTCAACTATAGAACTAAAATTTTTATATTAATTATTATTATTTAGTTGAAAGAAAAAAAACTGTAAAAAAATTAGAGTAGAGGGCTTGGTTAAATATACTGATTAGCGTTTAAAAATGGTGGCAAGTTAGGGTAGACAGTAGTGAAAAAGACCATAAATTTAACCAAGATCAAATTTAAGTTATTAATATTATTAAGTATAAAAAATATTAGCATTTAGTTAATAATCTTCTTTAAAGTACTTTAATCTTTATCTTAATACATTAGGTCTCCGCAGGGGGCATTGACCTTCATTATTTTTCGGTAATGCTTATCCAATGATTGGAAATCATTAGGCTATTTTTTTGTTACGCTTTTAACGAGGGATTTTTTTGAGATGGATTGGCCTTCAATCTACAAAGCTATCCTATCAAAACTGTCTGAATAAAGAGAGATTAGATAGTTGCTGACCAATATTTGGCAAAAATATCCACCGTCGTGACTAGCAACTCTTGATAACGCCTGCTAGATAGGCCCAGTCTTTTCGATTTTTCTTTCTCTCTCGCCAAACGGTCAATAAACCCTGGGGGCACTGGAATTCCGAATTTTAGGCGGTAGTTTATTCTAGCCTCGTCGGCCCCAGTATGGATGGGCCGAAGGCTTATTGGAAAGCCTAAATCAGGATTTGAAGGATGGCACGATTAGCCCCTGAAAAGTGTTCCCTATAAGGGACGATAAGAAATAAACTCTCTTCCCGAGCTAGTAGATCTGGCTCTCCTAAGGCCTAAAAATTTTGGTCTACGTTTTTTAAATTGAAAAATAACCTTTTTCAAACCACCCTCTAAAAGCTGCGCGAGATAAGCGTTTTTCGCGAGTCACGAAATTATATTGGACAGCTCTGATAAGTTTAATATATTTTTTTAATTTATAATTTTTTTTATTTAATTTTATGATATTGTTTTGCTCTGACCACGTTTGGCCACGTAAAAGGTCTATCGAAAGCAAGGTTGCCCGCGACGACGGAGGTAGGCGCGGAACCGAAAAGACCGGGCTTGAGGTCTTCCAAAAGCCAGGCATAAAATCTTATGGAGAAACCATTAATGAGCAAACAATTTTGGGCGGTTCTTACCGCATTTATAATCTCTACTTGGGGCGTCGTCTGCCCCGAGCTATGGGCGCAGGCAGAGAGTTCCGGTAGCCTCGACGCGATTGTCGTTACCAGCAGCCGCTCAGCGGAATCAAAACGCGAGGTGACCACCAACATAACCGTAATAGATGATAAAACTATAGAACTGGCCCCCACTAAAAACTTGGGGGAACTCTTAGGTCAACAAGGATTCCAGATCAGATCGTATGGAGTTGACAATCTAACCAACCTTGGTATTCGTGGCTTTAGGACAGAGTCGCATGGTGTAGACTTGCTAGGGCACGTTCTTGTCCTTTTTAACGGACGAAGGACAGGTAACGGGAACCTAGCCAAAATGAGCACCTTGAACCTCGATCGAATTGAGATCATTAGAGGGCCGGCCGCAGTGCAATACGGCCCGGCGGCTATGGGTGGTGTGGTCAATCTAATAACAAAAAGAGGCGAAGGCCCGTTTGCCGGTCGAATTGAAGCGGGCATCGGTAGTTTCGGGCGCGTGGATAGCGGGTTAACCTTTTCAGGGGCGCAGGGTCCGTTTGATTACTCGTTTGGCTACCAATTTATGACACTAGATAACTATAATACTGCTCATGGAGAAAAATATAATAATACGTTTCTTCATCAAAGACATACTGGAGACGTAGACTTAGGTTATACTTTTCTTGATAACCATCGTTTAGGAATTAACGTAAGTTTTTATGATATAGGTCATAGCGGTGGAGCCAATAGTATAAGCAGTAATCCGCCGAGCACTGCCGACCTTAGAAAATCTAACTATTCCGTTGACTTTAACTATGAAGGGCATACCGCCGATAAACGATTTTCATGGTCAGCTAGATACTCATTCGGCAACGATAAGGACGAATGGGATTACCCAACCGGATTTTACTTCAACGACATTGATTCTAGAAATATCCAAGCGCAACTAACTTGGAACGAAGAGCTGTTTCAATTAACGGGTGGAGTGGACTATCTCAAATATGAGCATGATCACGAATCAATACCGTTAACACAACATTATCTAAATTTAGGAATTTTTCTCATAGGCAAGATCCGGCTCCTTGATGATAAGCTGATCTTATCCGCGAGTGCGAGGGAAGATTGGTATAAGGTTGAAATTAAAAGCGGAGATGGTAGCCAAGCAAAAGACAAAAATTTTTCACCATCAATAGGCATAGCCTATTCTCCTCTCGATTGGCTTAAGTTAAGAGCCAACTACTCTGAGGCCTTTATTGTTCCAACGGGCAATCAGCTGGCCGCCGACTTCTATTCGCAAGATTATTATTCCAAAGAGTGGATCCATTATTTAGGCAATCCCAATTTGAAACCAGAATCTAGCCGCGCCTTTGAATTCGGTTTTGACATCGGGTGGAACGAGTTGGATGTGAGCCTTACCTATTTTACTAATAAAGTAAAAAACATTATTGTCTCCAATCCTATTGATAGCACAACAACATCTTACAAGAATTTGGACAAGGCTAATCTTTCGGGCATTGAATTCTCGGCAGGTTTCGATATAGGACACTACCTCGAACAATCGTACTCCTTAAGACCCTATATTAGCTTGACCCACATGACCCAGCGCAAGGATTCAACGACTGGAGCTACCTTGCAATCCGTGCCTAAGACTTTGATCGCCTACGGCCTTTCTTTCGATCATCCGCAGTGGGATTTCAGTGCTAATTTGAACGCCAAATACTTTGGCCAAGAAGTAGCTTACAATTATAGTTTAGGTAAAGAGGTTTCGGGCGGAAAATTTACGGTGGTCGACTTAAGCCTTCGTAAGAAGCTTTTCGACTTACCTTACGGCAAGTTAGACCTCAAGGTCCAAATCAACAACCTTCTTAACGAATATTACGAGTACGTACTCGGTTATCCTAGCCCTGGGCGAGCGTTTTACGTGGGCCTTGCTTACGTTTTTTAACGAGAGGTATTTTAACTTAGTTAGCTCGGTTGAGGCGGGACAAAAAGTTATCTTTTCCCCGCCTTTAACCTAAATTCCATTTTTTAAGTTAGCCAACCGGCACCACCACCGGTAACATAAAAGGCCTCTTAAGTTATTAAGATGTCGAGGCCCAATGTCAACGTCCGCAAGAGTTATGGAACTGTAGGTGTAATTTATCATGCAGCTAATAATAATCCCCCACCAAAGGAGTCAGAGCCAGCGACGCCTTACCCTGGGTTATATGGGGGGTACTTTTATACATGATATTGAATTTATTGTCGATTTTAGCCTAGAAAAGCGTCTTTGGGATTTTGAAAAATTTGGTCATTTGAACCTCAAAGCCCAGATCAACAATATCTTCGCAGGTCTATAGATTAGCCAAACCGATTACGATTTTACCCAAAGATACCCTGTGGTTAATCTCGACATGTCTGGGGAAAGCAATAGCCCGGACGAACTCAAAGAAAACCTCAAAATCAAATTAGAGGACATCGCCGCTCTAGAAAATCTTGATATTTCATCTTCCTTACCCAGTTAGATGCTATCTAAATTTATCAAAGGTTTGAGCCGCAAACACGGGACCAGAGTAGTCGTTCTTATAGACGAGTACGACGCGCCAGTAACCAATAATCTAAGTAAACTTAAGCTAGCACAAGATAACCGAGAGGTCTTGAGGGACTTCTACTCTATACTTAAATCTTGCGACGAATATCTTCGTTTCGTTTTTGTTACGGGGGTGACCCGCTACGCCTTTATGGGTTTATCCGCCGGACTCAATCAACTCAACGATCTAACTTTTGATGAGAATTTCGCTGGCGTTTGCGGCTTTACCATAGATGAATTTGACGATTGTTTCCAGGAGTGGTTATCTTACTGCTTAAATACGCTCACGATAAAGGGCCGTATAGCGCCTAACTCCAC
>JAITQT010000290.1 GCA_031288745.1 Deltaproteobacteria bacterium | reverse complement strand
TCGAATATACCCAGGTCCGAAAACATTTGCCGCTCCATGGCACCTCCCACCGCCATCTGCCTGTGAGGTCTAAAGTTGAAACCGGCAATTCATTTTGGTCGTCAGTATATCAAAACTGCTGGCTACCAAACCCTCGGCCCCTCGGACCAAGAACTCGGGTTTCATTGGTCGGGGTGGGCACAAGACCATGTAGAGTTCTTGAAAATCCCTCTTTCTTGATCTATAACCTTCCCAAGGTAATGTTGTTTAAGGTGAAGCTTTCCACCTTTACGAAAAGCATCAGCGACATAAGTCGCATATATACCACTCTGCTTAGTATCATAGACGATTCGACCTGGAAGCGGCAATGAAGCTTTGGAAAGATTTAAAAGTTCATCTGAATAATTAGGCATTCTTGACTCCCCTTGAAAGATAGAAGTTTTTCTATTTCACATTATAAATAAAAATTTTGGGTACTGTTAAGAATTTTTTTTCAGCATAGTCTCTTGATTAGAAAATCAACAAAGCCAATAGGATGTCAATACAAGATAAATCCAGTGGACACAATAATTTGTTTTCAATAACTTTATTTTAACGCTCGATTTTTTTTTTACTTATTTGAGTAATTTGATTGGTCTTATATAGAAGGCACATAACGGTGAGTAAAATATTATCTGGACTAGACTCTATGCTCTGATTTATTTCGAAGGGAACCTCCACTATTTATACCATTAAATCAGACATTCCCATGATTTGGAGCAATTCGTAATAGAAAAAAAATGGGAATTATCGCTATATATTATTTTTTTATGTTTTTATCCACATTTATTAATAGACTTAAATTAACATAGGCCTTATATCTCCTTAAAAAAGCGCGGAGTTTTATGGCTTATCGAATTAAATGGAAACTCTCCGAATGCCAATAGTGGCAGTCGATCGTAGCAACATAATTTTAGGAGTATTTGATGAAAAAAGCCATCTCCACACCTTCGGCCCCCGCGGCCATAGGCCCTTATAGTCAAGCCATAGTTTGCGGTTCAACTGTTTACGTTTCAGGCCAACTCCCCATAGACCCAATCACCGGACAAATGCCTGATAAAGTGTCCGAACAGGCTCGCCTATCGCTTTCCAATATTGGCTGCATTTTGGAAGCCGTTGGCAGTTCTCTTGACAAAGTCTTAAGAGTTGGGGTATTTATAACTGATCTCACAAAATTTCAAGAGCTTAACGAAGTTTACTCCACTTTTTTTTCCTCTCCCTATCCTGCTAGAAGCACAGTACAGGTCTCCGCTTTACCCAAAGGGGCTAAGGTTGAAATAGAGGCCGTAGCGGAAATATAAAATGCCTCCACTATTCGTTTATCGCGGTTTACCAAAAAAACTCCAGCCTTTTAACATTGGGCTAGGACAAATCCACGAAGACTGGCGTGGCACCATTTTCGAGATGCCTATTAAGCATCTGTATAATCTTCCTCTTTCAGTGGGTCGACCAATAACGCCTTTAATCGAGTCTATAAAAACTCTAGGCTTGATAAGGCCTCTGTGGCTAGCCCAAGATCAAAACGCTAGACCATGGGTCATCTCGGGAGGAAGACGCCTGGCCGCCTTAGCCGCTCTCAACTACCGCTCCGTCCCCTGCCAGGCCCCTAGGCCGCCAAAAACTCACGAGCACTCTTATTTGGCCCACCATGAGGGCCTCTCTTTCCCTCCCGAAGCCTTTTTGCTGGCCGTTGCCTTTCGAGATAACTTCGAAAGAGGCTTTAATCCGGCTGAGGCGGCCTTAGCCTACGCTTTGGCCAAATCTCTTTTAGTTTCAAGCAAATTAAAGGAAATTTTTCCTTTATTAGACCAATCCGACTCGACTAAAAATAGAGCCGCCTTGGGAGCGGCCTCTACCCTACCCACCGAAGCCTTGGAAGAAATGGCTCAAGGTCGCTTGGATTTGGAAAACGCCTTAATCTTAACCGAATTCTCCACCTCGGAAAGAAATCTAATTTTAGCCTTTTTCGCCAAGGTCCACCCTAGTCGTCAGAACCGACGAATGTGGTTGGAATGGCTAATCGATCTTAAAAGAATAGAAGATATAGATTTAGATCAATTTCTAACCTCCGGCTCTCTAGCCGATATTAGCGGCCCTCAAGCCGAAAAACTAGCTAGAGAAATCATATTCAGCCGCCGTTTTCCTCAAGTTTACGGCTTACAATCTCTTAGAAAAAATCTAGCGGCCAAACTAAACCTCTCACCCAATATTGAGCTTAGACTTGACCCCGAACTAGAGGACACCGAAATGGCCCTTAAGCTAACCTTTAACTCCCCTTCTGAAATCGAAACCCTAGCTGCGGAACTAAAAAAATTAACCCTTAAGGAGGAGTGGACCCGTCTGTGGCTCTCTGGCGAGGAGCTTAAATGATCCCCCAGCCCAACAAGCTCTGGGTCGAAGAGGAATTCGCCGCCCTAATGGATGGCACCAATGGCCAAATTATCTCCCCAATTACCCCAAAAGACTACCCTTCTTTCGGAGCTGGAGAAACGGTTATCACTCGCCGAAAAGGCTCCTTTATCAAAGCCTGCCCTGCGACTCCCCGTTACAATTGTTGTGGACTAAATATCTTTCACTTTGGCCAAGGCTGCGATTTGGGCTGCTCTTATTGCGTTCTTACCTCTTATCTAGGCTCGCGGGCCCTTATATACTTTGGAAACGCCTCCGACGAAGGTTTAAGTGAACTCCAAACGGCGCTCGACAACGACTTAGAAGGCTTTAAAGACCCTAATAGACCTTACGGCCCCTCTAGGCGCTTTTGCACCGGAGAATTCACCGATAGCCTCCTACTTGATCCTTGGACGAACTTATCGTCTAAGCTAATCGCCCTCTTCGCTCGTTACAATACTTTTCAACTGGAGCTTAAGACTAAAACAACCAACGTCGATCATTTGCTCGACCTAAACCACAATGGACGCACTATCATTTCTTTTTCCGTAAACGCCCCTTGGGTTTGCCAAATTTACGAAAATGGGGTCCCTCGGTTAACCGAGCGTTTAAAAGCGGCCGCCAAGGCCGCCTCAGCCGGTTACCCTGTGGGCTTTCATTTTGATCCATTAATTTATTTTCCGGGTTGGGAGCGCGGCTATGAAAAGGCCTCAGCTTTAATAGCCCAGAACATTAGGCCCGAATCGATTGCCTTAGTCTCCCTAGGTTGCTTTAGATTCCCTCCCAACTTAAAGCAAGCGGTCCTTAAGCTCAGGCCCACAAACCTCTTCGACGCTGAGTTTATCCGGGGCGAAGACGGAAAGATGCGCTATCCGAGAACGCTAAGACGCCGAATGTACAAAAGATTATTAGAAAGTCTAAAACCTATTCTAGGACCAAAGACCAAAGTTTATCTATGCATGGAAAGCGGGCGTCTGTGGCGGGAAGTGTTTGGCTATGACCCCGGAACCAAGGGCCTAACAGAGATGTTTCGAGTTGAAAGAGCCTAGTAAATTCAAACTACCTTACCGCTCTTACTGTATACCACTTTGTAAGATGGTAGACACATAAGCTAAATAACACGGCCTCATTACCCCATCTTTTGGTACCTAAA
>JAITQT010000235.1 GCA_031288745.1 Deltaproteobacteria bacterium | reverse complement strand
TAGCCAAATTACTAGTTAATTTTTTAGACTATTTTGATTTTAAGAGGTTTTTGCGCTTCGATCAAGATTTAATTATTGATTTCCATAACAGAGCATCAAGTGTTCGTGTTTAGTAGACGGCCTGGGGTCAGCTCCTCGAAAAGGGGCGGCGCACTAGGTATTCTAATATACTATAGCGGTAGGTGGTGATTCAAGGATTAATAAGCCTATTAGAAGAATTTTATTTAGAAGAATATTTAAGCTTAGAGTCAGGCCTTTAAGATATATATTGGTGAAAAAAACAAGAAATAAGTAATAATTATTATAAAAGAATCTTTAATATATTATAGTCGTTTACAAAGCTTTCCAGGGGTTTGTTTACGCTTAAAAATTTTAGCCATACTCTCCAGGCGCTGTGATGAAAGTTGTCTTTAATAAAATTTTTAAATTATTAGGTTACCTCTAATTATAAGATAATATTAGGCTTTAATAATGATATAAAAATATTTCTACATATTTATTTTAAAATTATCTTGATAGAATTAGTATACTTGGTTATTATTCTAGCTATATAGGCTTAAGCTAAAAATTTTCATTTAAATACTATATATTCTCCTGTAACCGTTCACACGCCTTTCAAGGAGGCCTGCAGCTCTTTGAGAATTTAGCAGGGTATTCTACGTTTGATCGAAGCGCAAAAAGCCCTCTTTACCCGTCCTTAAATTTATAACAGAACCTTATAACTAGTTATTTTTTTAAAATTTTGCTTTTAAGAGGTTTTTGCGCTTCAATCACGTTTGCCTTTAATAGATTTTTCAAATTTCGATGGGAATGCCAACCATTAGCCCATATTGGCCATACTTCAGTCGAACGGGAAGTGAAAAACAAGGTCTTGAAGAGGCCTTATTAACGGTTAAACCTATTTAATTATATCTAGAGGAGACCTCGTGTCGTTAACCCGACCTAGCTTGGTGGTCGTCACTTCCGATGTCCACGCCTGCCTAGGGGAAGATAAAAAAAGAGGCCGAATAGGCTTAGCTCGCCTTTCGGCTTATCTTAAGAAAGTTCGTCAAGAATTTAAAAGCGTTTTTTTGCTAGACGCCGGAGATGGCTTTAGCGGGCACGCCTTATCCGGTCTTGACGGGGGCCGGACGGTCGCTTCTTTATTGGGCGGCTTAGGTTATAGGCTTATGACCCCAGGAAACCATGACTTTGATTTTAATTTAGAAGAAAATGATCCCTTTTACTACTTTACGACCTTAATACCCTTGATGCGGGCTTCTTCTTCGTCTAAGGTTGAGATCTCGGCTATAAATTTAACCTTAAACGGAGGCCCCTTTCCTGGAGTTACAACGAAACCAATTATCCTTGAGCGTTCCTCTGGCGGTGCGGCTATTGTATCTTTGGGGGTAACCAACCCCTACTCTTGGCGGCCTAGCCTTAAAGGCAGCCTTCCAGGTTACGAATTTGGTTTTACACGGGCTGAGGACCCACAACAAGTGAAAGAGAGGCTTTTAAAGAGCTTAACTGAGATCTTAGCCCCTTATAATAATCATCAAAACAAGATTATCGTCCTGTCTCATCTTGGCTACCCTAGCCAAGGGGACGATAAAATCTCGGGGCTTGATCTGTGCTCGGTTGCGGGCGTCAATGTGGTCTGCGACGGGCACAGCCATAGTTTGATAGACCCATTGAATATCAACAGCGCGCTCTATCTAAACCTAGGTCAGCAGCTAGAGGGGATTGGAGAAATAGTCTTGGATAAAGGTGCCCCTCCCCGGGCAAGACTTTTAAAGTATGATGATTTTATTTCCTTTGCTGAGGACCAGGACTTAAACCGTAAGATAGCTCGCTTTGAGGCTGAACTTGGTTTAGAGCAAAGCTTAATTACGCTCCCGCTAGGCTTAAGTTTTCCTAAAAGAACAAGTTTTTTTGAGAGCGAACCCTTGGGTCGCCTCGTTTGTCTAGCCCTCGGTACTTTTTCACAAGCCGATATGGTCTTACTTAACCCCGGAGCGATTAGGGCCGGTTTAGAAGGGGAGATTACTAAAGAGAAGGCCTTTGAGGTTTTGCCTTTCGGGGATAGATTAATGTCGTCGCTTGTTAGCGGAGAAAGGCTTAGACAATTTTGGACCCTCTTTTTAAAAAAAGGGCTGGAGGGTTTACCGTATAGGTATGGTTTTATAATCGCGGCTAAGCCAGCAGAGAGCGAGGGAGCCGAGCTAGTCGAGTTAAAGGATAGTTTGGGGCGAAGGATTAAGAGTTCAAATTTATACCGTTTAGCCTTCAGCGGTCAGATGGCGCGCATCTTTAGCCTTAAGACTGCAGGTAATGACTTAATCGATCACGGCCCTTTGATCGATTGTTTTGCCGAAGGGTTAAAAAAACTAAGCCCAGACAGCCTTTTTAGGCTCGCTAATTTTAACGATATTGAATTAACCAAGGCGTAGGCTCTAACCCGTAGTTAAGTCGGGCTAGAGTGTATCGAGGGCTTAACCAATATTGAGCTTAAAACTATGTAAAGTGCACTTTGGAAGCGCTCAAAGAAAAGTATACCAAAATGGCTCACTTCGCTCATCGAAAAGTGATCCTCTAAACCGAAGTTCCCTTGCGAAACGAGTAAATGGGGCAAAGATATGGACAATTATTTTTTGTGTACCCATGCGTCCTTAAATTAATAGCTTATTATTTAAAGCCAATATCAATTAATATGCACCCATAATACAATTTATCTCTATATTTTAAGCTTTAAAATAGAAGTTCGTATTACATAGCTATTTTTTTTGTCTTAACATTTTGGTTTCATCGGCGTATCCTTGAATGGGCTAAAATATTTATCATCGACGCTACGAAAAAACTAGCCTAGGTTTCTTAGGGCTCTTTAGAGCAATAACTAAAGGCCTTTCCGGGAAAATTGCTTAAAGAGGCTTATGATAGCGCCGGCGTGGGTGAATAG
>JAITQT010000091.1 GCA_031288745.1 Deltaproteobacteria bacterium | reverse complement strand
CTTTCTTGTGCCCAACGCCCCCGATGCCTGGACCCAGGCTGGGATCCGTTTCATAATTGTCTCGGCCGTAATGATCCTTTTGGCTTCTATAATAATCAAAGGCTGCGCCCGTCTACCTCAAGAGCTAAGCGGGGCCTTAATTAAGGTCTTTAAGGCCCCTTGGCGCTATATGACGGCTGGTCTATCGCTTTTAGCCTCCTCCGTTACTAGCCTTGGGGGCGGTTACGTAGTTTTTAGATTGGTAGGGGTGCTACTTCTTATTTACGGATTCGGGGCTATGAGCTGGCGGCTCAGAGAGGCGGCTAAACCATTTTTGGCTAGACGCCACTCCCCTCTTAATCGGTTTTATTTTCCGGCCGCCTTGGGCGTGGCCTTTCTTAACGTGGAGTTGCCGCGGGCGACCTTAGCCATCTTCTGGGCCCTGTGCTCAGGGCTAGCCTTGTTTTATTATATAAAGCGGCGCTCACCAGAGAGCAAAAAAGTAGAGCAAGCCAGCGTGATTTCAGAAAAAGTGGCCTTTGGCGGGGCTCCGTATTTCGCAGCCGCTTCTTTTTTGGTTTCTTTAGTCGGCTACCCTAGATTGGCCATCTTGGTCTTTATGGCTCTCTACGCTTTCGTTAACTTTATCATTTTGGGTAGCGCTCTAGCCATATTGTCTGAAAGGCTTTGCCGGCTTATTTTTAACCCTGAGCTTAAGCCGGTTAAGCACGCCTTAATTAATTCTCTAGCCCTCCCCCTCTCCTTTCTAGTCTCCCTAGCTGCGGCCTTACCTTGGCTTTTGGCCGTGCCCGGTTCAAGTCACGTCTTATTAACTAGGGCCTATACTGTTGGCGGGGCTTCGATAAATTTTAGTCGCCTCTTTTTTATCGTCATGCTCTTTTTGCTCCTGCGCTCTCTAAGGAGCTTAGGAGTCACTTCTCTAGCTCATCTGCCGGACACCATGCCGCAGCTAGAGCGCGGGGTTATCCCCCCTCTTCAAATTTTATTTACCTACGCCCTTTGGACCGCCTTCGCCTTAACTTCTTTGAGCCTGTTGGGGGTAGATTTTACTTCCTTAGCCGTGGTAGCTGGTGGCTTAAGCGTTGGCATAGGTTTTGGTCTTCAAAATCTTTTTAACAACCTTATTAGTGGTTTTACCATTATTTTGGGCCGTTCCGTTTTAGTAGGCGACTGGGTCGAAGTGGGAGGCATCTCCGGCACAGTGCGTAACGTCAATATCCGCTGCACTGAAGTAGAGACTGCGGAAAACGCTACTGTGTTTGTGCCTAATTCTTCTTTTATGAGCAACCAATTTGTTAATTGGACTAGAAATCACCGAATGTGCCGGAAAAAACTAGAGTTTAGAGTGGTCTACGGGGTTGATATCGAATTGGTATTAAATTTATTGCGCCAATCGGCCGAGACTATTGAGACAGTGGCTAAAACTCCAGCCCCCTTGGCTGCAGTGACTGACTTTTCCGAAAAGGCCATGCTTTTTGGTCTGTGGGTAACTATAACCGATCTAGATTTAAGCGTCTCTACTCAATCTAAATTGCGCCAAGAAGTTAATAGGCTCTTTGGGCTAAACTCAATTAAATTTTATAGCCAACATCTAGAAATTAGCCTAGAAAAAAATGATAGCCTACCAACTATTTAAATATGGCAGGTCTCTATTTTTTTTGGAGTTATTTATCTTTATTTAATATTATTTTAATTGTTTATTGATTAAAAGTATAATTTTATAGTTATTATATTTAATTGATATTTTTTTGGCTAGGATTCTATATTGAAAATATGCGATGTTTTAAATTATGAATTCCTGTCCTGCTATGAGGAAGGTAAATGTATAAACTAAAATGCCTAAATTGTCTTTTAGGCGGAGCCATAGGTGACGCTCTTGGGGCACCGGTTGAATTTTTGCCCCTAGATGAGATTATTGAGAAATTTGGCCCTCAAGGCTTAACCGATTACGCCCCCTCTTACCACCGCCTAGGGGCTATCACCGATGACACTCAAATGACTCTATTTACTGCTAATGGTCTATTAAGCTCTTACGTTCAAAAAGACCTTAAAGATTTCGTCTCAATAGCCAGGACCACAAAGTTAGCCTATAAGCACTGGCTCTATACCCAAGAGCATCCCTATAGCCAGGATTTACCAGCTGGTATTAATTTAAAAGGACCTCTTTCGAACGCAGCCGATCTCTATCATCGCCGGGCCCCGGGTAGGACCTGTATATCGGCTCTGAAATCAGATTCTAGTTTAACGAGTAACGACTCAGCGATTAATGATCGCAAGGGCTGCGGTGGCGTGATGCGTATAGCCCCGGTGGGCTTACTGGTCACTATTTATGACGCCTTCCAAACCGGTGTGGAAATAGCGGCCATTACCCATGGTCATCCGAGCGGTCAACTTCCGGCCGGGGTCTTGGCCGCAGTGATTCGTTATCTTTATGAGGGCTTAGAACTCCCTAAAGCCTTAAACCAGGCTATAACTAGGCTAAAAACATATAAGGCTCATGAGGAAACTCTAAATGCACTTAATCTAGCTATAAAGTTAGCCTGCGATAGGAGCGTTACGCCAATTAAGGCCATAAGCCTAATCGGTCAGGGCTGGGTAGCTGAAGAAGCCTTGGCTATCTCTATTTATTGCGCCTTGAACGCTAAAGACTTTCGTCAAGGTGTTTTGATGGCAGTAAATCACGACGGCGACTCCGACTCGACTGGGGCTATTGCCGGCAACGTATTAGGGCTTATTTATGGATTAGACAGTGCGCCGTCCAACTGGCTGGAGAATCTTGAATTGCGAGAGGTTATTAGCGAGCTAGCCGAAGATTTGTGCGACGCTCCAAATTGGAAAATAAACGCTCAGCTGGCACAGCCTTACCCTGATGATGACCTGGCTTGGCGGAAATACTTATAGGCTTAAAGGTCACTGTTATTTTTTATGGAGCTATGGGAATATCAAAGTTAAATTATCTAATTAATAAATAAAATTTAACTTAATAGTATAATTTAGGTTATTAAGCTTTTAGACTGTTTCGTGATTCGATTGTGTTCGGGCTTACTCCACCGCAGCGAGTTAAATATAATGCCCTAAATTGGCCTTAGAAAGGGTAAAATTGGATAAAGTGGGGCCTAAGGTTTTGGCTTTAAAATCATTTGAAAAACGGAGGTTAAAAAAAATAAGTCAAATTGGAACAAATAGAGAGTTTTTTTTGCCTAAATAGGAGTCACTTCTCTAGCTCATCTGCCGGACACCATGCCGCAGGGCTTATCCCCCTTCTTGCGCGTAGCCTCGGTGGGCTTGCTGGTTACTATGGTGTTTATGCTGGATGAATTTGTCCAAACAGAGACGGTTTATTGGTCCAAAGCTAGCCAATAAACTTGTCCAGCGATAGGTTAAATCTCCTGCCCAAGGCTGTTTTGACCACACTAAGCC
>JAITQT010000014.1 GCA_031288745.1 Deltaproteobacteria bacterium | reverse complement strand
AATCTTTATCATCTTTATTTAATTTTCTAAATTTTAACTTGTCTTTTTCAATGTTATTAGCCATTTTTACCCTATTTTCTCAAAACATTTCTAAAATATTATATCATTTTTAATATTTTATCAATGATTTTTCCAATTATTATATTCAGAAAATTTTAGCCCGTATTGCACATAACTCACAAATAGACGCAATAGCCCATTCCATGTCATCAACCCCGAAAAGCCCTGTGACGGCGGTGTTTATCATGCTTTTTCTATTGAAAACGCGCAACTTTCTTTCTGCGTTTTCTATTGAAAATGCGCAACTTGTCCGGCGCATGTCGATTGACGGGGCTGACTTTTTCGTGTTTCCGTTTGGACGGCAGTTTTGTGGGCAATCCAAACCGTGAGCGATTTTCGTGCGTATCCGGCACGTATCGACATTTGAGCGTTCGGTTCCATCTCCTGCCCGGCAGTTTCTTCACTTCATCCACGACCGGGGGATTGTATTTGAAACGAACCGGTATAACCGGATTGCCTTCACGCGCTTCCGGGATTTTCGTTTGGCACATTTCACTCCCCTCCCACAAATTTTGGATATGACCGACAATATAGGCTTTATAGCGCCACCGGGAGCAAAAAGCAAGCGTCAAGCGGGGAAAACGGTGATCAATTCTCGACCGGGTTACTCGACTGGTGCGGCGCAAAGCGCCGTAAACGCTACCGGGGACTTTCCGTTTGTTAAACCAACTTGATTAGAGCTATATTACTGACTTGTTTCTCTTTCCAACTGCACAAAAAAATAATCCTTGACAAACGCTCCCGAAAGGTTCGGTAACGGGCCTTTGTGGCGTGAGAAGTTAGCAGAAGCCATGGTACTTAAAGGACGAACTTCGGGAAGGGCTCAACAGTAGTTGTTCACGTATATGTGAAAGGGAAATCTTGCGCATAGAGTAGAAAACCACAGATGAGGCGGGCTATCTCGAGGCAGGTAGGTTGGAAACTAAGAGGAATCGGGAAGGGCTTAGTGTCTACCATAGTAGCAAAAGGCGAGGACAACGAGAAAGGTATGATGTTGACTGACCTGTTAGAACGCATCTTGGCTTAATAGAAAACGCCATGCTTAAGATTGGACAACCGAACCGAACCGCCCGGTGCCGAATAGCACGCCTAGGTGGTGTGGGAGGGCGGGGCAAACCCGCCTCCTACCCGATCGCTTATAAACGGATGAGTAGAAGGATCAACTAGGATTAAAGTCGTCGAAGCCCGATGGTTTGGACAACCGGATAACAGACATAAGATAAGCCTCGAATCATCATAGCCAGTCCGAGGTTCAGGTTATTTACAACTCGCCACAAGTTTACGACGTTCATATCGCGGCGAGGATTGAACTCGCGCTTTATTTTGGGACAGTGAAAAAATATAAGCTCGTTTTTTTTTCGATGATCTTTCAGAACGAGTGACAATCGTCCACTTCATTTCTATTTGAAGCGAAGGGAAAATAAAATTGTGGAAAGAGCTAGATTCAGTCTTAACGCCAAGCATAATGGCTGAAAGTATTATATATAGATGCGGCGACGTATCTACCCTTTAGCTAAACCAGATCGAAAAATAAGAGAATGGTTTTTTCACCAATAAATTATGAAAGTTAGAGCCGTTAAGGTACTATTAAAAATTAGACGTAATTAACATATGTGCGCAAGTGAAGGCGTCTTACCAGCGCTGTGAAAGTTCGTGTCAGGAGCTAGTTAGTGGCTCCTGTACCTGAACCGTTTGCATGGTTCGGAGGGGGGAAGGGGTGACCCACCTTACCCTATTTAAAGGACTATAAAAAAATTCAAACGTGTTTGTAGAGCGTTGAATTTTATAAAATTTATATATTTAATTAAAAAAATAGAGAAATTAAGTTAAATTTAAAGTCAACCTTATGATTTCCATTCATTTAGTTAGTAGTGGTTGTCGCTACCATGCCCATGCCAGAGTTGGCGGGTGAAAAAATGAACTAAAATTTCTGCGAGTATTTTTTTCGAGGCAGTGGTTGACTCGATTAATCAAAAATTTTTTTTATTTTTCTTATTAAATTTAACATAAATTTATCGGTGTGGCAAGTTCTTTTTTTCATAGAGCGTACGCCAGATTTATCAATTATCGAGAAAAGTTAGCTACTGAAAAAGCTTTGCCCTAAAAAAATTTAAGCTACATTGGCTTCAATTAGCTAATTTAATCTATGCGGATCAAAAATCTTTTCGAGCCAAAGAGGCTGTTTTGAAGTTTATGTCGAACCGTGGTTAGGGTGGATATTAGATGAAAAAATTTTTATTTAAATTTAGCTTATTTTTTTACTAACAATATATAAAATACTTTATAAATAACTATATTGCTAATGAATGGAAATCATAAGGTTGAGGAAGTTCGAAAAGTCCACTTTTGAGAAGAGAGATTATTCTGTAATCGTTTGGCCACAACCATAAAGGGGAAGGTGGGTAGAGAGGCGAAAAAGGCGACTGATTTTATGATGTTAAAATTGAATATTAGTATTTTAAAACAAAAAAAGTAATTTTTAATTAATATTGTAGCTTATTTAATTATTTTTTTTATAGAGCTATCTAAATTTATTAATAATAATTAATAAAATAATATTCATACTAAAGAGTTTTAATATATATATTAATAGTTGTCTTAAAAAATATGGTAAAAATATATATATTTAATTCTTTTTTTTATTTATGCTTTTATTAATATAAATAAATGACATTATTTTTAAGTTACCAGCTATTTTAGCATTATTTTATCTATTATTTTTCACTTTCATGCTTTTAAATCCTTTGAATAGACCAGACTCCGGCTTTAACTTTAGATAACTTCTCTACATATGAAGTGAAAATTATATATAACGCGGCGAAAACCTTCAACCGTAGAGATTTATTAGCTTGGGGTGAGATAGCCCCAACAAGCTTAGAGACTAACTTCGCTATAGATAGTTTGACAGGTGTACCTTGGGTTTCGAGGATTGATAATATCATGCTAATAATAATTAATATATAATAATATTTTGATTTAATATTTTAAATAAAAGTAATTAAATACTAATATATAAAAATATAAATCTATATAAAAATTAATTATAGGCGTAATGATTGAAAAATTTTTATTAATTTATTTAAATATAATATAAAAAAAATACAGTAATTATCTTAAAAGCGGCTAAAAATCTAATCCAATTCATTGATTTTTCAGTTTTAAGTGCCCTCCAAAATATTAACGCTTAATCCACAATTTAACAAGAGTCAATCTTATTCGGAGTCGTCTTGTTAGTTACTTTAAACGATAAAGATAACGCTCTCTTAAGCCTAGACATTTCTGGGCTTAATAAGCTCAAAGAAATTATCGTTAACAATTTTAAGCTGGCAAGCCTTAAGCTTACCGACGCCGACTCATTGGAAAAATTTTAGGTCGCTAACAACCCCCCTGAGGGTAGTCTTGAGCTTAGGGAGCTTACAGAACTCGAAGAGCTTAACCTAGAAAACAACACTCTTAAGATTCTCGATGTTTCGCAAAATGAAAATTAGAGAGTGAAAACGACCTTAAATTTGTTACAAAGCTAAATAAGCTAGTTCCCATCTCCTCTCTCCGTTCGCTCAAAGTTATCTTCGATACCCAAAAGCACCTTATTCCCGCGTTTCATCGGCGTCGCACGACAATACGGCTGTCTTTTCGGATAAGAGGCAAGAGGAACTTTATGGAGAAATGGGGAGGACGGCTCCTTTCCCACGGTGCAGAAAAGGGCCATCTCCAGTTCGAAGGAATTACCCCTAAAACTAAGAGAGGCGAGGTAACTCTCGAATTTGACCATCCGCCGCGCTTAGCGTAACCAAAAGAAAGGCGAACAAGGCGAGAGGCTTTTTAAAGACTAAAAATACAAAAATCTTGACGAAAATTCTAGCCCGGACCAAGGCACCTCGAAATAATACCGCATACGTTAAAACAGCGGCCAAAGTATGGCTTAGTAGCCTCAAAGAGATAGGACTCACTGTAAAGGCAGGAAACTGCAATCTAACTAAAGTTTAACTAAACCAAGCGCAAGATCCCTAAAAAACCAGCTTTAGGGTACCGCCTGCGTCGGTCTCTATTGAGGTCCAAAGTTTTCGTAGGCTAAGGTCGTAAACGTCCGCGAGGCCTGGGGGCAAAACTTTATGTGCGAGACTTAATAAGTTTGGAGTTCCCCTCTAGCGCCTTGGATTAAGGCTTAGCGATCTAGTCCGGGCTGAGATTAATAAGGGAAAGTCTCAGGGATTTAAAGTAGGCACTGTGGCCATTATGGCCTCAACATGGGTTTTGCTTCAAAACGTCAGGCAGCTTGATTCCCGCTTCCCATAAAAATTGTCGTCACTCCTAAGGGGCGAGGGCTACGATTGGTCTTATCGCAGATTTTTAGACTAAGGTGAAAAATTCATGAGAACATTTATTCAAAGTTTACCAACCGATCCCAAAAAAGAGTCCTTAGCATCTCGCACGCCAACCTTTCCATTCTTGTCAACTTCATTATCAGGCGGTTCTCTTTCGAGCTTCCTGCTTTGCTTACTTCTCATAGGGTTACTTTTATCCTATAACGCCAGCGCCGCCGACACTTTCGATCCTGAGGAAGTTAAGCAACTCGCCGAGGCAGGCGAGAAAATTGACCCAAATGGTAACCTCAACTGGGAATCTAAGCCTGCTGACCCCATAGACTGGACAAGCATTAATTGGACTCAACCCAGCGGAACAAAATATGTGGCTTCAATTTATATACAGTCTAAGGATGTATCCGGCTCCCTCGTCCTTACTCAGTTTTCAAATTTGACAGAAATTTTTGTTTTTTTTAACCAGCTCACTGAGCTGAACCTCTCCAATAATCCACAATTGACCACTGTGAACGCCATGTATAACCAGCTCACAACGCTGAACCTCTCCAATGATTCAATACTATCGAGAGTGGACGCCAGAAACAACAAACTCACCGAGCTGTTCCTCTCCAATAGTCCCAACCTTACGTACTTAAATCTAAGCAACAACAATTTAACCGGCGAACTGGACCTCACCGGTTTTCCCATAATACAAAACCTGTATGTCGATAACAACCAGTTCACAGCACTAAAAATCAATAATTCTTACCTGCAATACCTAGATGTAAGTAACAACAGATTAACTTTGAGCCAACTGCATCCCTTGATGAGCCTTGTTGATAGTGCCGTTTCTATTACTTTAGGTAATCAGACTAACGTGGCGATTCCAGCTCTAAACGCTAGCGATCTTATCCCAGGTACAATCTACTATCTTTCCACTGAAGCAACCTTCGGCGGCACAGACACGGATTTCACCTTTTTTGTGGAGGGAGGCGTCACGGCTAATCTCGGGCAGGACTACAGCTTTAACGATAACAACAAGCTGACTTTTCTTGAACGTGGCGAGTTCCAAATAAAAATGCAAAACGACAACATCCATAACTCTAGCTCTTCTTCACCCTCCGTTGTCGAGGCTGAAGTGTTGAAGGTGCGGCCCCCGGGGGCCCAGTTGTTTTGGCAAGGGGGGTTAGCGGCAACTAGGGGGAATGGAGCGCGGGTGTCCCGTGGGGCGGATACAAAAACTTCCTATATGACAACTTCCCCGTGCGTTTTCTTGACGGAGATGAGATTACTTTTAACTCAGATGGTTATAAGACAGTATCCGTCGATTCTTCAGGAGTAAAAACATCCAAAATGACAGTCACCGACGGAGGCTACAAATTTAAAGGAGGTGAAATTTCGGGTCAGAACTTATTAATTGATGCGCCCGATGGAGAGGTCGTGATAAATAATCAGATTTCTTTTCAGCGCATCAATAGTAATTCCAAATCGCTGGAAGTGAAAGCGGGGAAGCTTATTCTTAACCATACGAATAACATCATTAACGACGCTACGGTTCAGGGGGGCACCCTTATAGTAGGTGAAGACGAAACCCACTCGGACGCTTATCTTAACATAAACAACACCATTGACGTAGCTAACGAAGGAGTATTGGGAGGTCATGGGGCTATAAAGGGAGACGTGTTCATACGGTCTGGCGGGGCCCTTTCCCCTGGAAATTCTAT
>JAITQT010000076.1 GCA_031288745.1 Deltaproteobacteria bacterium | reverse complement strand
TTAAAAATAGATTTTCCTGCCATGACCTCAGACTCATCATTTGTTCCATTACTTGGCTGATTTAACCTGGTAAGAATTGGCACGAGAAATACAGATTATTAAATAATAAAGGTTGCATGTATTTTTATGGTTTTTACTTCTCTCTCTTTTATTTTCTTGATCCTACCTATTTTTTTGGCTTTTGATTTTTTCGCGAATCTCTCCAATTCAACAAGATTACGCAATGCGGGCTTGCTTTTTATCAGTTTGCTCTTTTACTTTTGGGGAGAGGCCATAAGCATCGTTTTGCTTGTAGCTCTTGGTTTCATCAATTATTTGGCCGCAAACTTCTTTGTCAACTGCAAAAAACAAAAGTTGTGGCTAACGACCTTCATTGTCTTTAACTTAGCGGTTTTGTTCCAATTTAAGTACGCCTACTGGCTGATTTCTTTATTTCTACCTTCGCTAACAAGCAAAAGCCACTCGATACCCCCTGGGTTAAGCTTCTTTACATTCCATGCCATCAGTTACCTTATCGACATATATCGCAAGCAAACTCCCCCAGCCAAAAAGGCTCTTAATTTTCTTACTTATTTTTGTATGTTTCCTCACTTAATTTCCGGGCCCATTGTTCGCTATGCCCAGGTCAAAGATGACCTTACCAAGCGCGGGTATGACCAACAACTTTTCATGTTCGGGCTATATCGCTTTTTGGTAGGACTTAATAAAAAAGTGCTCATCGCCAATTTAATAACCAATTTAGCCGATACCGCTTTTTCCTTATCCTCTGCTGGCCACCTAAATTTTTTTGACGCCTGGATTGGCATCGCCGCCTACACGGTTCAGATTTATTTCGACTTCTCAGGATACTCCGACATGGCCATCGGTCTAGCGGCTATGGCTGGCTTTCGTTTTGAAGAAAACTTTGTGCGCCCGTATTCCAGCCTTAACATCCGTGAGTTCTGGAGACGTTGGCACATCTCACTTTCTTTATGGCTAAGAGATTATCTCTATTTTCCTTTGGGCGGCAACAAAGGTTCAGCTCTTAGCGTCTATCGAAACTTAATTGTTGTCTTTTTCCTATGCGGGCTCTGGCATGGAGCGAACCTTACATTTATTTTTTGGGGACTTTGGCACGGCCTATTTTTAATTCTAGAAAGGCTCTTGGGCGGTAGATTTTTCGAAAAAATACCGAAAATTTTAGCTAGAGTCTATACCTTGCTCGTCGTCCTTATAGGTTGGGTTTTCTTTCGAGCCGGAACCATTGGCGAGGCCTTTATTTACCTTAAGAATATGTTCTCATTCAAGATATCGCCGCTTATTTTGAACTATTTTCCCTCTGCTTTCATCTTCCTTTTCGTGGGGATCGTTATATGTCTATTACCAGATAGGCTCTTTCCAGCCCCCGCCTGTCGCCAAGAAGGAAATTTTTCATCTGGAGCTTTCTTTCTTCAAGCGATTTTAACCGTTTTTTCTATATCGCTACTCCTCGCAGGAGCGCGTAATCCATTTATCTATTTTAATTTTTAGAAGGCTATCTATGAAAAAAATATATATATTTCGCCTTATAATCGGGCTTTTGTTTTTAGTACCTTTGACCTCATTTATTTTTCCTAGCCCGGAAATAATCGTAGACGAACGCAGAAAAGTGATCGACTTTCCCAATATACCGAATAGGTTTATAGCGCCAGGCATAAAAGCATACTTTAAACAAATTAACTCTTACTTTAATGATCGTTTCCCTTTGCGTTCCACCATGATGACGATGGCCAAGAAGGTGTTTAAAAACTCAAGCGACAACATAAACTTGTGTCTCAAGGGAAAAGACACTTGGCTCTTTTTAGGAAATGGCTACGCGGATATTATTGATAAACTCCAAGGTGGGGTTAAACTTTCAGGTTTAAAATTAAATAGGCTTACTGAAAAATATGTAAAAATTAAAGAAATGTCGGAAATAGTTGGGGCCGAGTTTTATATGTTCATTGGGCCCAATAAGTCTAGCGTTTATCCCGAATACCTACCGCCAATAGTTTTTCCATCTACCCAACGCTATCTTTCCCCTTTATTTAAGTCGTTAAAAGAAAAAGGTGTCGATGTTTACGACCCAACTCTAGCGCTTATTAAGGCCAAACAAGTTAGCTCAACCTTTTTTTACTATAAAACTGATACCCATTGGAACTCCCTCGGCGGCTATTTAGCCTTTGAAGGTTTTAGAGAACTAATCGGTCTTCCCTCTTTGCCGCCGCTCTCTTTTATTGATGGACCGCCAGTTAACGGAGATCTTATTAATATCGGAGGCTACGTTAATTTTCCGCTCTCTAGCGCCACCAACGATAACCCCTTGTCAGTTTGGGCGACACCCCTTAACGTTATCGAAGAAGAACAAGGTCTAGCCATAAATTCTAACCCTATCAGCGATAAAATAGTCTGGATCTTTGGCGATTCATTCAATATTGCTCTAAAACCATATTTTATAGCAATGTTTAAAGAAATACATATTTTTAAGCATAGAAATTTTGAAAAAATTATATCTTCTGAGCGTCCTAAGCCAGATTTGATAGTTTGGATTATTGTGGAAAGGAACGTAGATGAAATCTAAAACCATTTCATAATTTAGATTATCGTGAATAGGAATATTTTATCATATCTTTATTTCTCTATACGTATAGAAATTTATTTATTATTAATATGTATATACTAATAAGTACTAAAAACTAGGAAAAATAAATGGTTTTTTCTTCTTTGTCTTTTATTTTTTTGTTTCTACCTTTTTTTATAGCCTTTGATTATTTCGCTAAACTTACCAACTCCATAAGATTACGCAATGCTGGCTTGTTATTTGTCAGTTTGATTTTTTACTTTTGGGGCTCGTCGATAAGCGTCTTTTTGCTTATTGCGCTTGGTTTCATTAACTATTGGGCCGGGTGCTTCTTGGGCCAAGGTAAAAGACAAAATTTATGGCTCGCGATCTTCATAGCCTTTAATTTAGTCGTTTTATTCTATTTTAAGTATGCCTACTGGTTAATTCATTTAATTTTTCCTCCGCTAATGAACAATAACCCCTCGTTACCCCCAGGGCTAAGTTTCTTTACTTTCCATGCCATAAGTTACTTAGTCGACATCTACAGAAAACAAATCTCCCCAGCCCGAACGCCTCTTAACTTTCTTACTTATTTTTGTATGTTTCCCCATTTAATCTCCGGGCCAATTATTCGCTATGCCCAGGTCAAAGATGAACTTTTAGAGCGCAAGCTGGACCAACAACTTTTCACCTTCGGGCTATATCGTTTTTTGGTAGGCTTTAATAAAAAACTTCTTATCGCCAATTTAGTTTCAAGTTTAGCTGATAGCGCTTTTTCCTTATCAGCTTCTGCTCATCTACAATTCTTTGACGCCTGGATAGGCATTGCCGCCTATGCGGTCCAAATTTATTTCGACTTCTCCGGCTACTCCGACATGGCCATAGGTCTTGCGGCCATGGCTGGGTTTCGATTTGAAGAAAACTTTATACGCCCGTATTCCAGCGTTAGCGTCAAAAATTTTTGGAAACGTTGGCATATATCTCTCTCTTTATGGTTACGCGACTATCTCTATATACCTCTTGGCGGCAACAAAGCTTCGAGTTGTCGCACCTATCGAAATTTAATTATTGTCTTTTTCCTCTGTGGACTATGGCATGGGGCGAGCTTTACTTTTATTTTTTGGGGTCTGTGGCACGGACTGTTTTTGATTCTAGAAAGGCTTGGAGGCGGTAGGGTCCTGGAAAAGGCCCCGAAAATTTTATCTAGAGTCTATACCTTGCTCGTCGTCTTAATCGGCTGGGTTTTCTTTCGAGCCGAAACCATTGGCGACGCCTTTGTATACCTCAGAAATATGTTCACTCTCTCTCTTTCTCCGACTATCTTGACTTATCACTTCTCCAGCTGCGTCGCCCTTTTCTTTGGAATAGTTATATGTCTATTGCCAGATAGGTTCTTGCCAGCCCCAACCTGTCGTCAAGAAGATAATTTTTCGGGCCAAGTTTTCTGTATTCAAGTGATTTTAACCTTTCTTTCTATCTCGCTACTCCTCTCGGGAGCGCGAAATCCCTTTATTTATTTTAATTTTTAGAGTGTACTTATGAACAAATTATATATAGCGCGTCTTGTAATAGGGCTTATGTTTGTTATTCCTTTGAGCGCTTTTATTTTGCCTAATCCAGAGATAATCCAAGGCGAACGCCGTAAGGTGGCCGCCTTTCCAGATTTACCGGACAGGTTCACAGCGCGAGCCATTAAAAAATACTTTAAAAAAATTAACGGTTACTTAGCTGATCGCCTCCCTTTTCGTTCCACTATGTTATTGATAGCCATGAAGGTGTTTAAAAACACAAACGACAACCAATACTTCTGTATCAGGGGCTCGGAAAATTGGCTTTTTCTCGGCAACGGTTACGTTAACGCCATTGATAAACTCCAAGGCAAACTTAAACTTTCTGGCGTAACTCTAGTAGAAGCAATAAAAAAATATGTTAGAATTAGAGATATAGCAATAAAACGTGGCGCTAAATTTTATTTGTTTATTGGGCCAAATAAAAGTAGTGTTTATCCAGAATACTTACCTGCATTAGTGATTCCAGCTAAACAACGTTTTATCACCCCCTTATTAACATCATTAAAAGAAAAGGGCGTTGATGTTTACGACCCAACGCCAGCGCTTATTAAGGCCAAACAAGCCGGCTCGGCACCTCTTTACTTTAAAACAGATTCGCACTGGAACCTTCTGGGCGGCTACGAAGCTTTTCAAGGTTTTTTAGCCTTTGCCGGGTTTGCTAATATGCCGCAGCCTCTTTCTTTTGTCGATGGACCGCCCTACAGCGGCGACGCTTTCGATGCCGGAGGGTACGATTTTTTTCCGCTCGCCAGCGACGATAACCGCAGGCCTATTTGGGCACAACCCATTAATATTTCCGGAAATTTAGATACTATAGTAAAAAATTATGACCCTAGCGAACGCAGAGATCCACAAAAAATAATAACAAATTTTAACCCTGTCAGCGAAAAAATAGTCTGGGTCTTTGGGGATTCCTTCAGAACCGCGCTCAAACCTTATTTTGCAGCTACTTTTAAAGAATCCCATTTTTATCGACAAATAGAATTTGACCAAATTATATCTTCCCAGCTCCCCGCGCCCGATTTGATTATTTGGATTAATGTGGAAAGAGGCTTGGAGCTTAACTATTTCAGCGGCTTTTAACATTTTTATTTTGATAAAGCCTAAAGCATTTGACTAGGCCTTTTCATTGGTTAAGGGCCGATAAATGTCAGCGTCTTTATTGTTTTAAGCCATTATCTCGGCCACTAACTCATTTCTTCTTTTATTCTACGGCCCATTCTCTATCCAGACTCACCCCTGCTAAAGCGACAACTCTAATCTCGGCCATGTTTATTAAGGCTAGACTTTAGAGTAATGACGGTTTCAAAGCCAGTTGACCACTTCAACGATGCCCAGCCAAAAAATTTCTTTACAAAGTCTTCGCCAGATGAGATTTTTAAGTTGTCAACATTAATATATTTATTGAGCGCAGTGGAAAGGCGCATTTACCTAAGGAAGCTGAAACGCTTCCCCGGCAACTCTTAATGTCCCGGCCGTTAACAACCCTAGAGGCCATGAGGGTAACAACATAGCCTGAGCCCTTAGTTTAAAGTCCAGTTTAAGGTACTCCTCTAATGACGCGGGTTACAATGCGTAGTGAAGGCTGAGTAGGCTGACACTTCGAAATGTTAGTTGGACCAGCCGATCCGCCTGTATATTAGAGATAGTTATAAATTGTTAGAAAATACACGCTGCCTTCGCCATAATATTTAGGCTAAAGAAGGATTATCGAGCCGCGTAGTAAACCAATAACGCCAAAAAGGAAAATTATGCCCCCACGCCCGTAGGTCGCACTCTCTTGATTAACTCTAGGCGGTAACATTTGTTGTAAGGTATAATGGCGATAGGGATAGTGTCTTATTTTATTGATACCCAAGAACGAAAACCTTGGCCAGGGTGCCTCGCTGGCTTACTTAAGCCAACCGACCAAAATTGGAAAATCATTTCTTTCGCTGGTATAAATCTGTAACGCGGCCTATTTTACTCCTTTTTAACTCCTTATTGTTCGGTCGCAACGCTTATAAGGCTTCTATGCATGAACGATTTTGACCGAATTCCCCTCGGTATCGCCGATTTTCAGGAAATCCGCCGCGAGGGATTATTATACGCCGATAAAACCGAACTTATCTATAAGCTGATTAAGGTAAGAAGACCTTTTTTTCTTTCTCGGCCCCGTAGGTTTGGTAAATCCCTATTGGTTAGCACTCTTAAGGCGCTGCTAAGGGGTGGCAATGATAATAAAAAGCTCTTCGAGGGGCTTTGGCTCCACGACCACACCGACTACGATTTTACTCCTAATCCCGTTATTCATCTAAGTTTGTCCTCAGTAGCCACGGAAAGATATTTAGAGATTAATATTGATCCAGACCAATTTAAAGACGACGACCCATTAGAACTGACTAAAGAACAAAAAATAGAGCAGGCTAAAATCACAATAGCCGTAAACCTAGAATTGCGCAGTATATTAAACAAGGCTTCCAGAGCTGAAAATCTGACCCTAAAAGAAGATAGTTCGGCCAGAATGTTCGATGAGTTGATAGACCGCATTTATTCTAAATACTCTCGTAAAGTAGCCATACTCATAGACGAGTACGACTCCCCTATTCTAGCCCAAATTAATAACAATAATAGGGCCACAGCGGTCAGAAACGTTTTCAAATGGCTAACGTTATCTTTGACCTTAATGATCCTTTTGAGAAGACAATACTTAAGAGGCGGCAAGCCAAGGCGGCCTTAAAATTTTTAACTGATGGTAACGCGCTCGAATTCCAAAAGGCCATGGAGAGTATATTGAGCGACGTAAATTATTATTTGCATTTGCCTTATGAAGCTTACTATCAAACGGTTTTTCAATTTGTTTTGGAGCTAAGCGGCCACGCTTACGATTCCCAAGGCCCGGTTGGTGACGGTAGATACGATTTACATTTTATATCTTCGGCTGGAGACGATTACGTAGTCGAGATAAAATATGTTAAAGCCTCCGACGACGATGAAAATAAGGCAAAGTTCCATCAATCGAATAAGCCTAGTAAGGTAATTTTAAAACAAATTTCGCACGAACTAGCTAGGCTCAAAGCCAAGATGGTTAAAGCGGCTGGGGAGGCTATGGCTCAGATAGATTTAAAAAAATACGTAAATAAATTTCAGGGAGGCAATAATAAAATCTATAAGGTTGCTCTAATATTCGGCGGACGAACCCAGGTGGCTGTCGTTATAGTGCAGGATTAAAATTGGAGCGCTCTGGATCTATTGATTGTTAGGAAAGGCGCGCTCCGCAACAATATAGCTCCCTATAAGATCTTGGTCATTCAAACATAAATCTATATTTAAAGATAGTTGAGGTGCCGACCAAACTTTAACGACCAAGAAGGCTTGTGAACTCACACTTAATCAGATCAATAGTTTATTGAACAAAAAATCTTTATCACTATCCGCTAGTAGTGGTTACAAAGGAGGTAACCGTTCACCAATTCTTTTTTTCCCCACGTTACGGCTGGTAGCGACAGTTCTTTTGAGGTTTCTACTTAGCTCAGTGCTCCAACCATATATTTTAACCCATATATTTTAACTTTGATTAATGTTAAAATTACTAAACTCCTATATTGGGCTACATTGCTGCGGGATGTGTCGTCCCTTTCAATAGGCTTGGTACCGCAACGTTCTCTCTTGTGAACGGGCCCTTATTCACATTGGTGAACGGACACCAGAGGAGATATGGCTTAATTTGCCGCATTATTCCTCTTCTAGCTTTAAAAGGGTCGGATATTTTTTTAGCTTATAGGGCATGAGATTTTTTTTGACCCCTAGAAGCGCAGCCGCGCCTGAGGCCGAACCTCCGGCGAGTTTTAAGGCCCGGCGCAGCAGCTCTTCTTCTAGCCGGTTTAAAATAAGAGCTAAGTCACCGCCCTCCGGGACGGCGGGCCCATATTTTTCCGAAAGGGCCGAGGGTTCAGTCTCTAACCGTTTATCCCATTTATATTTAAAGACGTTGCGCCTTAGGCCTAAAATATCGGCCGCCCTACTCTGCACGCCGTTACCTAGCTTCATGGCTTTACGTAATAAAGCCTCCTCAAAGCTGTCTAAGACCTCGGAGAGAGGCGTGTTTTTGTCAATTAAAGCTATGATCTTCTCTAACCACTCCCCCTCCGCACTTAAGTTTGCTCTCAGGCTCTCTAACGAGCCTCTCTCTTCTTTTCTTTCCTCAGGGCCAACCAAACTAGAGGCCAAATTTTCTTGTTTGGCTATTTCTCTTGGGAGCAAACTAGTCGTCTTTACGCTCTCTCCCTCAGCGGCGATGCTTCTGAACTCCTCTGGTAGATCGCGGGGAGTTATCTCGTCGGCCGGGGCCAAGACCAAACAGCGCTCGACCACGTTTTCTAATTCCCTAACGTTGCCTGGCCAGCGATAAGAATACATTTGCCTCATAGCCTCGGAGTTAAACCTAGGCCTAGCTGGTCGTTCTTGAGCGTATTTATCAATAAAAAGTTCTATTAAAATAGGTAAATCATCTAAGCGCTCTCTAAGAGAGGGCAGCCTTAAATGGACCACGTTTAACCTAAAATACAGATCTTCCCTAAACCTTCCGGCCTGGGCCTCGCTTTTAAGATCTCGGTTAGTGGCCGTAATTAACCTAGCGTCTACCTCTATGAGCTTACCTCCGCCCCCCACTCTCTCTATGGTCCTTTCTTGAAGCACTCTTAAAAGCGTCACCTGAACGCTGTGCCCCATCTCACCCACTTCGTCGAGAAAGAGAGTGCCATTGTGGGCCAGTTCAAAACGCCCAGCACGGCCCGAGCCTGCCCCGGTGTAAGCCCCCTTTTCATAGCCAAAGAGTTCGCTAGCCAATAAACTCTCCGAGAGGGCCGAGCAGTTAACGGCCACAAAACTTTTATCGGCCCTGGGGCTATTGTAATGGATGGCTCTAGCCACTAGCTCCTTACCCGTGCCGCTCTCCCCGGTGATCAGGACGTTGGCTTTGGTGGGGGACACTTTTTCTAAGAGCTGATAGAGTTCGAGCATTGGTTTAGATTTACCAATCAAACTCCCAAAGCTGTGTCGCTGGGTTAAAGCCGCCTTAAGCTCCTTATTTTGCCGACTTAAACTTGAGACCTCTAAGGCCTTTTTAACGCATCTAACTAACTCTTCGTTATCGTAGGGTTTAGTTAGATAATCAAAGGCCCCTTTCTTAGTCGCCTCTACCGCCAAGCGCACATCTATATTGGCCGTCAGCATAACCACTGGCACTTCCGAGCGCTCAGCCTTAACTTTGCTCAATAGCTCCAAACCGTCGCCGTCGGGCATGGTAATATCGGTGAGCACCAAATCTACGTCTAAGCGCTCTCTAAAAAGCTCGAAGGCCTCTCGGCCGCTAGAACTCTCTAAGACCTCGTAACCCTCCGATTCAAGCACTTGACCGATAATGAGCCTGTAATTGGGCTCATCGTCAACCACTAAGACCTTTTCAGCCATCCCTTCCGCTCTCTCCCTCTTCTAACCTTACCGGCAGACTTACCTTTACCATAAGGCCACGCTCGCCTTGAGAGCCACTCCGGTTTATAAGCTCTAATTTACCAAAGTGACTTTCTATTACGTTTCTAACTAACACTAGCCCTAGGCCCGTGCCCTTAGTTTTGGTGGTGTGAAAGGGCCTAAAGAGGTGGTCGGCCGCATCCGGCGAGATGCCCGGACCAGTATCAATAATATAGATTAAAAGCCGCGCCTCCGGTTCGCCTTCCATTTCTAGCTCGGTTTTGACTACTAGTAAGCCTCCGTCGGGCATGGCCTGGATAGCGTTAACCAAAAGGTTTAAAAAGGCTCGGTGGAGCATGGGCCCATCGGCTAATATTGGACCTGGGTCTTCGCGGGTAGCGATTTCTAGCTCGACGCCAGATTTGTTCATCTCAGCTTCTAAAAGGACCAATATCTCTTCCAAGATATCTTCGATCACCACCGGGGCTAATTTAGGGTCTTGAGGTCTCGCGAAATCTAAAAAGTCGGTTAGTATTCGCCAAAGCCTATCGCTTTCGTCGACAATGGCTGAGGCTAACTTATTTTGAGAAGGCGACTGCTTTAGATTTGAGGCTAAAAAATCAGCCGTAGAACGGATAATACCTAAAGGGTTTCTAATCTCATGGCTTACGGTAGAGACCATTTGTCCTAAGTTAACTAACCTCTCGGCCTGGTGGAGCCTTTCGCCCAAAGCGGCCTTCTCGGCGTTTTTCATGTTAATAATGCTCTCACCTCTAGCCACTACCATCCATAAAACTAAGCTTAGAAAAAGAGAGGTGGAGATAGCCACGGCTAAAGCCATGTACTGGGTAGAAGCTATCTGCCGATACTCGGTAGTTAAATCGCGCCTCAGCTCTAAGACCCCGGAGACCTCTCGAGTAAAGTAGTCCTCCATGGCCTTAAAGAGCCTAATAGAAAAGTTACCCCGCGGAAAAAAACCAAAGAGCCAAAAGCCTCCGTCTTCCTTAACTATGACTGTGCGGGTTTTAAGGTACTGCAAATAAGCGGCCCGGCCTGGGCTTCCGGGCGATTGCCAGCGATCCGGGGTCTTTTCTTGATCTAGACCGCTAGGGGCGGTTGGTAAATAAGCTAGCCTGATGGCCTCCAAATAAGAGGTCATAGGACTAGCTAACTCTCCTTTGGGCGTCGACTGACCGGTCTCGGGATTAACCTCGTAGACGACCACGGGGCTAGCCGAGTCGGAGGAATAGACCATCATGCCGAATTTAGCGTCGTACAAGCAGACTCGGCTAATATCAAAGCCGTGGATAGTGCTTTGAATGACGGCATTTAAAAAAGTGTAGGGCTCTGGCTGGCTTAATCTTGCTTCTCCCCTTTCTCGATAAATGGGCATGAGAAAGTTATTAAACATTTGATAGTTAAGGTTGTCCATAATCATAATGGTATCCTCAACCACCCTTTCATAGATAATCCGCTCGGCCCGATTACTCATTAAACCGGCCAAGATCAAACAGGTGGCGAAAATGAGGATAACGGCAACAGAGGAAAAGTACTTAGCTAACCTAAATGGTTTTTCTTCCAAAGTATCAGCTAAGGACTTTTTCTCCTTTATAGGACCCTTGTCAAGAAAAACAGATGGCGCGCTTAAGGGTAAGGTTAGTTCTTTTGAACTCTCTTGTTGCTCCTCTTCGGGCACCGATTGATAGCAAACCGTGGACATTAGTTTAAGTCACTTAACCCTAAATTTTGGGTTTTCGGCCAACCCTTGCCGGTAGCGCTCTTTAAAATCCTCAAAACCCTGGCGACCCATAAGCCCGTAGGTAAACTTCTTACCTAGTTCGACCCCAGGCTGATCGAGGGGATCGATATCATATAATTTACCGCTAATAACGGTTGAGAGCATAAGAGTTTGAATTAAATAACCCAAAGCGCTAGCTTCGGCCGCAGGGATGGTTAAAGTAAAATTGGGTCGTGAGTTTTCAGCTAACGCCCTGGCCGTGCCCATGAGTTCAAACTTTAAGAGCTGACCTAACTCGGCCCCGCCTAAATAGCTGAGTTCTGGGAACTCTTTAAAAATCTTGGGGATGGGGGTTTTAGAGCGAAACTTTTCGAGGGCTAAAAAGCACACTGTCTTATCATTAGGCCCTTCCATATATGTTTGAAGCTGGGAGTGCTGGTCGGTGACCCCCAAGGCCTTAACGGCGGTCTGCCCCGTAAGGTTTTGGGACCCGTTGATTTTAGCCGCTTTACCTAAGCTCTCGTTCCACAATTGACCAAACCAATCGGCCGTTTCGGCCAAGGCGTCGGAGTAGGGCATCATGACTAAAACAGAGCGGCCCTTAATAGTGGTCATAAGATAGTTTAAGCCCGCAAATAGTAAAGCCTTATTGGCTGATAAGGGTTTTCGATCAAAATCTTGCTGAGCCTCTCTAGCTCCAGCCAAAAGCTTTACGATATCGA
Organism: Deltaproteobacteria bacterium; assembly: GCA_031288745.1. Taxonomy (GTDB): domain Bacteria; phylum Desulfobacterota; class Desulfarculia; order Adiutricales; family Adiutricaceae; genus JAITQT01. The sequence goes on along the minus strand of JAITQT010000076.1, from coordinate 7,866 downwards.
CTCCTACCATAGCCAGAGGAGCCAGGCCCACGGCCGAGAGCACCGAATAGCGCCCGCCCACCCCTGAGGGGACCTCTAGAGAGTTTAGTCCATCTTGATCCACAATCTTTCTTAAGACCCCGGTTTTAGCGTCGGTGGTAATTAAGATATGCTCCTTAACCCAAGAGCGGCCCAAGCTCCTTTGGAGCCTATCGTAGACGACCATAAACTGACTCATAGTCTCAGCGGTGGTCCCGCTTTTAGAGATAACGTTAATAAAGGTTTTAGAGAGATCGAGTTGATCTAAAAGTTCGTTAAAACCGTCAGGATCAATATTATCTGCCACCAAAAGCTTAGAGGCTGAAGATTTTGAGGTCGAAGGGGATAGTTTTTCTGGACTCTTTAAGGCCCTATAGATAGCCTTAGCCCCTAAGGCGCTGCCGCCAATACCTAAAACCACTGTGGTTTGGACCGTCTTTTTAGCCTCTAAAGCTAAGGCTTTGCATTTCTTAACTAGTTCGGTGTCGTAGGGTAGATCGGCGAAGGGAAAAGCCCCGTTTTTTCTTTGAGAGTCGAAATACTTGCGAGCCGCAAGCAAAGGTTTTTTTAAGTCCTCCAAATCCTCGCCGCTCAATCCGTTCTCCGGGCCAACGGCTTGGGCGGTCAAGTTGTTATAGTCTAGTTTCAATAAATAAGACCCGCCCTCGGCCTTGACCGGGGTGCCTTTTTTTTCTGCCATGACTACCTCGCCTTAAAAGGTTTAAATAAGGGTGAAGGATACTCACCTTATAGTTGGAAAATACGTTTAATAAGCTAACGAATTTATTTAAAAAACTAAAAAAATATTCACTATCTCACTCTCTTTGGTTTTCAAGGTTTTCCTTAGTCTCATGAGTGTCTGCCGCTCTGACTAAGAGATAAAGCTAACCTCCCAAGGAGGATTTAGTTGTTTGGATAGTTTTAAACTGCTCGAAACAAATATAACCCATAGATTTATCAGGGCAAAAGAACACACCATCGCTTAATTTTGATAGGCCGTAACCGTTCACCAAGTCTTTTTTCCCCACGTTGCGGCTGGTAGCGACTTTCGAGTTGAATTTAGTTTTAGAATACCCTTAGTTCTTTTTAGGTTTCTACTTAGCTCTCTGCTCTAACCATATATTTTAACCTTGATTAATGTAAAAATTACTAAGCTCCTATAGGTGGCTACATTGTTGCGGTATGGCTCGTCCCTTTCAATAGGCTTGGTACAGCAACGTTCTCTCTTGTGAACGGGCCATTAAACGTTCACATTTGTGAACCGTCACGAGAGGCCTTGTTCACCTCCAAAAGAAGAAAATAAAAAACTAAAGGCCATGAGTAGACTAATGCTCAAAGCTTTCCGAGGAGTTTTCTTATTTTATAACTAGAAGAGCCCTTTGTTCTATAGCCTACCCCTAAAAGAGATTATTTTAATTTAGCCAACTGACTGTAGGAGCTATAGGATTTAAGGAACTTAGCCACTTTCTTAATTTTAACAAACTTGGCTCTAGTTTAGAAGTTAAACTCAATATTAAAACTTTATTTCGTAGCCATTAGCTTTCGACCCAGATAGTGGGGTTGAGCCTATCTAAAAGTATCTTGCTCAAGGCTACCTTAGCTTTAGCCCAAAAAAATGCCTCTCTAAACACTTACTTATATAGTAACCGTTCACAAAGTCTTTTTTCCCCACGTTGCGGCTGGTAGCGACTTTCGAGTTGTAATTAAGTTTTAGCATACCCTTAAGAGCTTAACATTAGTTCTTATGAGGTTTCTACTTAGCTCTCTGCTCCAACCATATATTTCAACTTTGATTAATGTTAAAATTACTAAGCTCCTATAGGGGGCTACATTGTTGCTGTATGTGTCGTCCCTTTCAATAGGCTTGGCTCCGCAACGTTATCACTTGTGAACGGGCCCTTAAACGTTCACATTTGTGAACTGACACCTTATATATAAAGCCGAAGGCGTGCGAAAGTTAAGTTTAAAAAAGGCCTATCTTTTTAGGGGCTGTTAATAGGAAAAAACTCAAATAAATTAACCACCTTAAAGGAGTGGAGAGACATTAACGAGAGGGAACGGCTGGAAATAATCATGCCAGTATAAGCGGTTTAAATAAATTTTAAGCCTTTGGTCTAGCTTCGCGCTTGGCTCATTTCTATTTTTAAAGCTCAATTCATGGTATACTGACAGAGCTACTATGGAAGGCCAGACTAATGCCCAAGGTTTTAGCCACTGGTTGCGCTCATGGTCTTGGTTTAAGGCTGTTTCTAAAATAGTAACCGTTCACCAAGTCTTTTTTTCCCCACGTTACGGCTAGTAGCGACTTTCGAGTTGTAATTTAGTTTTAGATATCCTTAAGTTCTTAACATTAGTTCTTTTAATGTTAAAATTACTAAGCTCCTATAGGGGGCTACATTGCTATGGGATGTGTCGTCCCTTTCAATAGGCTTGGCACCGCAGCGTTCTCTCTTGTGAACGGGCCCTTAAACGTTCACATTTGTGAACTGACACCTAAAATAGATAGGCTCAAAATTGCGCCTCTTTGGCCTAAGGCCAACTCTAGCCACTAGATGGTGAACTATAATCTTAATCTTTACGCGCCCCGCGATCTTTTCGCGGCTCCTTGTTTTAGTCTTTAAGCCCGCTTAATGGCGCCCACGGTAAAACAATGGTCGAAGATACGCTCAAAAAAATTGCTCGTCGGATCATGGCCCTCGACGAAGAGACCCTCATCTCTCTGGTTCCTAAGTACCGTAAGCGCATGGAAAAATTCGAGCCCACTGCCGAATGGGAAGAATCGGTCATTATTTACTTTATCATCAACGGGTACCGCATCAAAAATACTCAGTTTAACGATCTTATCCAAGGTTACATAGAAGAACAAAAGAAAAAGAATCCTAATGAAGATTGGGCCATCAGCCGCCCTGATCTTAGATTAATAAAATAGTAACTGTGATCGAAGCGCAAAAAGTCCCCTTTATCATTCCTAAAAATTATAACATACCATTTTTACTAGTTAATTTTTTTAGCTCTCCTGCTTTTAAGAGGTTTTTGCGCTTCGATCAACTGTTAACCAAATCTTTTTTTCCCCACGTTGCGGCTGGTAGCTACTTTCGAGTTGTAATTAAGTTTTAGCATACCCTTAAGTTCTTAACATTAGTTCTTTTAACTTTTCTACTTAGCTCTCAGCTCCAACCATATATTTTAACTTTGATTAATGTTAAAATTACTAAGCTCCTATAGGGGGCTACATTGCTGCGGGAGGTGCGTCCCTTTCAATAGGCTTGGTACCGCAGCGTTCTCTCTTGTGAACGGGCCCTTAAACGTTCACATTTGTGAACAGACACTAAAACGCCTACGAGATAAGCCCGCCATATTTGGCCTTATAGCTTAAAAGCCACATCTGGAGGAGAAGAAAAAGGCCGCGACCAATTTTAGATCGCGGCCCTTTATTTTAAATCTCTAGCCTAATGAGAGCCAAGTAGCTACCTTCCACAAGGCCAAACCCCCTTTAACATCTTGATTTAGCGCCTTAGGGCTAAAAGGTTATCCAGCCTCTTGCTCTTATGACCCAATGAAAATCAATTAGAAAAAATTATTCTCACGCTTAACCCGGCCCTTTTTTCTAGCCAAAGCTCAAAAGCAGAAAATTTCGCCTCAACCTACCTAACTCCCTATCTCTTAGACCTTTTTTAAGTAAAATCACGCACCTCACTCTCCAATATCTTATTTTCCACTCCTTGCTGATTTAGAACTAAGCGATAAAAACCTGCCAAAGATAGAATAAACCAGGCCATCGACAGATGGAAGATAAACTGACCTATAATATTAATAAACATCTGATCTAGGTTAACGGTGGTTAAAAGGTAGGACAAAAGACCAAGCGGCAGAGTGGTTATGAAGATTAGGCCAATCATAATGGCCACAGCCTGGTTAAGGTGCCGGGGAAATAAAGCTAGAGAGGTGTATGACCTTCTTAGGCGCATAATCCATTGGCCATGAAAACCATCGGCTATCTGAAAATAAATCAAAAAACTTAAGACGATTATTCTTCTCACGTGGGGCCAGAGAAACTTAAGGAAAATAATAACGCATATCCCTATGCCAGCTAGATTGGCCGCTAAGCCCCCCAAAGTGAAACCTTGACCTGCGACGGAGCGGTTAAGGAACATAAAGGGAATAAAGGAAATAATAAAAAGAGTAAAAACCAGGCAACCCCATAGAGCTAAGGCTCCAGCTACCCACAAAGCGGTTAGGTATTTTCTAGCAGCAAAGCCAACGACCTTGAGAGATGGGTCGTAACCATCGAAGAGATCTAATGTCGCCTTACAATGGGCTAATGAAACAAAAGGGGCAGCTAAAAATGGAATAAATAAGCCAAAGGCAAAAAGGCCTAAGCCATTTTCTTTAATAAAATTTACCAAATTTTGGAAGGCTTCCGCCCGAGAAATACTTTGGTCGGCCACCATTGTATCAAGATAAGTCTCGTAGTCATTTAAGAATAACTGACTTAAACCATCAAAGCCCACTGTTAAAGCGCTGACAACTAATATAATGGGTAGATATAATTTAGGTTTTTCCCACAATACTGGCCAGACGTGCTTAAATATCTCAAAAAAACTTAATTGCCGCTCATCTTCGGCCTGAACCTGATTATTAAATTCTTCCATTAGCCCCTCGTTACCCGCGAGAAGATATTTTCTCAATAAAATCCCCTATCGCTCGCTATTAATTACGAACTTACCTAGTTGTTAAGGAACTGGGGATAATTGTCAATAAATAAAAAACTAGGGTTCCCTATTGCCCCCCTTTAGGGCTGGAGCGGTTAAGGCACCAAAAGCCTAAATGAGCCAATATTGATCCCAAATAGAGAGAAGAGGAAACCTAAATAGTTAAAGCTAAGTAACCCTCTATCTCAACTAGGGTTTGACGGTAGCCTCGCTCAAGTTCAATTAAATTTTCATGGGTGCGATAGTCATCTAAAGCCAAAATCAAAACCGGAAGTCTAAAGGCTAGATTTAAGATGCCTTTAACCGCTATTAAGGCCTCTTTCTCCTCAATACTAAGAGAGTGTGGAGATGAGCGGCTCATAACGGCCCTCAGATCAGGCACATAACCGGCCAAGGCTTTGGCGTCACGAAAACAAAGATCATGGATGGTCTCCGGCTTTGGAAATCTCTCCGGTGGCTCTAGTTGCGCAACCAATTCGTTCCACAGATCGCCATCTAGGCTATTTAAAAGCCCAATTAAACGCTGGTGTAGTTCTACAAAAGTAAGCATAGTTATTGCCGTTTATTGATACTCACCTAAAATTATGAACTCTTAGGTCTTTTTTTATTTAGGGGCCAAAAGTTGCCTAAGTTTGGGCCATTAATAAACCGATAGATAGGTTAAAATGTTAGGGTGACTTAGGTTATCTCGACCGCTAAGGACCCCTAGGTTGGCTAGTTTCTCGCTTAGTTGGTTGTTTAATAAATCAAAGGAAAGGAGCCGATAGCCCCAATTGCCCCTCGCTTGGCCGGGAGTATTAAGGCGATAGCCTGGCCCTTGATTTAAAAGATCTTGGACTGTGGTTAGGCATAAAGCCCCAGGGCACAAATAGACTAAGCGAATCAAAGTCCAAGCCGCGTTCTCAGCCGTAACCTTATAGCCAGCCACCTCCGAGAGCCTCTTAATAGCCTTTTCATCGCACTCAAGCTCAAACCAGCCTCTAGCGGTGTTATTATCATGGGTAGAAGAGTAGACTAAATTATCCACCTCTATCCTAAAGGGCGCGTGAGTAGATAAAGCACCGTCTTCGCCAAAGCCGAACTGGAGCACCCTCATGCCTGGAAAGCCAAAGGCCCGCCTAAGATTGGTCACGTCCGGGGTGATTAAGCCTAAGTCCTCGGCAACTATGTTTAATCTATTTGAGCCACAGGCCTTAAAGATCTCTTCTCCCGGGCCTGGCTGCCAAGAACCGTGCCTAGCCGTTTCCGAACCCGGCTCCACGGCCCAGAAGGCCGAAAAAGCTCTAAAATGGTCCAACCTCACCCAATCAAAGAGGCCTAGATTGTGAAGGATACGGCTCTTCCACCAAGCGTAGCCCTCGGCTCGGTTCTCTGACCAATTAAAGATAGGATTACCCCAGAGCTGACCAGTTTGAGCGAAATAATCCGGCGGAACCCCGGCCATGCGGTTAGTCCTCTTTCTCTCATCTAGGTCAAATAACTTAGGGTTAGCCCAAACGTCGCTTGAATCATAATTAACGTAAAAGGCCGTGTCGCCGATAAGGCCTATCGAGAGTCTCTTAGCTTCTGCTTTTAATAGGCCTAGCTGCTTAAAAAAGAGAAACTGCCCAAATTTTATCCTCAGAATGCTTCTAAATAAAGCCTCACCTAGGTGCCTAAGCTCAGCCTCGTCTCTTCTCTTTAAACCCTCCGGCCAATCGCTCCAAGCTCCTCTGCCAAATTCCTCCTTAGCGGCCATAAAAAAGGCGTAGTCGTTAAGCCAAAAGCCGTTATCGCCTAAGAACTGGCCAAAGTCTTCTCTATCTAGTAGCGTTTTAGCCGCCCGAGCGAAAGCGAGATCGATTAGAGCACTCTTTAATTTAATAGTAGTCTCAAAATCAACTAATTCCTCAGGATTTTGTTTGGCCCCCTCGGCTTGGGCCTCGTCAACCCAGCCGTCTCTAACCATCAATTCAGGGCTAATGAGAAGTTCGTAACCAGCGAAGGCTGAGTAAGCAGAGTAGGGAGAATTACCCAAGGCTGGGGCAGTGGGATTTACTGGTAAAACTTGCCAAAAATGGATACCACTGAGGGCTAAAAAATTAAGAAAACTATAGGCGCTTGGCCCCAAATCGCCCACACCGTAAGGAGTGGGTAGAGAAGTTAGGTGAAACTGAAGGCCCGCAGCTCGCCAGCCGTTTTCAAATAAGGACATCTATCCTCCGCACCATTATAGTTTTTAAGACCATCTCTACAACTTAAAAAGTTTCCAACCAGAAGGCTTGGTTAAACCCTTCCGGTTAGTTTTGAGTTATACTTTTACTTACTCAATAAGGCAGCCTATTACATTATATTACAACATATTGCCCAAGTAATAGAAGATACTCAGCAACCATGGATTTTTCGCTAGAGCGACTTTTTTACGGGATACCCGCTGTTTTCTACGTTGTAAACATTGGTTTTTAAGACCAAAATAATTAGTTTAGATAGTCTTAAACCAAGTTTTTTGTCAACAAGGCTAGATGGTTTAAGGGGCAAAAAAAAGCCGGCCCCGAAAGGAGGATAGTTGGCTTCCTTTTGATTCGGTACCTGCGCCTGTATTGGACTATCGGCTGCCTAATACAATCTTAGTAGCCTCTTTTAATCGGCGTCAATAGAGTCTTAAACCATCTTAGATTAACAATGGCAATGGCCACAAAAATAAGCTCACTCGACGGTCAATAGAAGTCTAACCTCTAAGAGCTAAGAGGGCTCCCGCTGGTTCTATAGCTTCGACTAAGACTTTTAAAGTCTCTTTAGACAGACCCTCAAAGGCTTGAGAGTGAATGGAGCGCTCTCCAAAGGCCTTTTTAAAGACCTCGAGCCGCTCGTCAAAGCTTAGACAACTATCGACTATCAGCCACGGTTGGTGCCTTAGAGAGCAATGGCCGCTTTTAAGTTTAAGACCGTGAAAACTAAGCCTCCCGCTAAAGACGTTAAGACCAAGGCCCTTGGCCATTTGTTCGAGTTCGCGTAATATTTGGCTCTCTTTTTGGACTCGGCGGTTAATTTCAGCCATAAATTCCTCAAAAAAAAAAGTGACTCGCCAAAAGGATGACGATGGAGAAATTATATAAAATCAAGCGGCGAGGGCTTATAAAGCATAGGTTTTCTCTAG
>JAITQT010000379.1 GCA_031288745.1 Deltaproteobacteria bacterium | reverse complement strand
TTTAACTTTGATTAATGTTAAAATTACTAAGCTCCTATAGGGGGCTACATTGTTGCGGTATGTGTCGTCCCTTTCAATAGGCTAGGCCCCGCAACGTTCTCTCTTATGAACGGGCCCTTAAACGTTTACATTGGTGAATAGACACCTATAACCAAAACTTTAGGGTTTTAGCTTTTTACTTTGCGAGTGGCTTAAATTTTAAACCTGATAAAAAATTGCGGGAATAACTCAGTGGTAGAGTGCGACCTTGCCAAGGTCGAAGTCGCGGGTTCAAATCCCGTTTCCCGCTCCATTTTTTTTATTTTTTTATTAAGGTCCCGTAATATTGACTCTTTAATAGCGCGCCTATAGGACCTTCCCTTTGAAGGGTCAAAGCATCAATAAACTAAAACGATGCGCCTGATTTTAGGTTTTCGAGAACCATCTCGAAAACCTTTTTTTTCCCAAAAGCATTCTTGTCAACTCCCCTTATCTTTTAAGGAAGGAGGCTTGTAAAAGCCCTCGGTTGACTAAGGTAAGCTGAGTTCAAGTCTGCTACGTTGTCGTTTTAGGTTAAAGACCAACGGAGGGATGAATTTTTTAGCTTAGCCCTCTTAAAGCTCTAGATTATAGTACTACAACACAACAGTCAAAATTTTACTTAATAAAAATTTTACCATGAACTTTAAGGTATCTTAATGAGGGCCTTAAAAACTTGTTCGAATCTTTCAAGTCAGAAACGGGCTACCCGGGGAGTTAGTCCGGCTGTATGGGAGACGGCTGAGTGATGGTCACACCTAGTAGGCCGTTAGCAACGCTAAGACCGACACTGAGCCAAAAAAATAACTTAACATGCACGCAGACTTTGGACGATTGAGTAATGCTTTGATGAATTTAGCCCAATCCTCGACTTAGACCATTATGAAGGAAACTCTTTAACCAATTGCCATCAATATAATTATAAATTTTTTTACGTTTCATCTTTTTTTGCACCTTCTGCGCCTAAAATTTTCCATCAAGTTCGATGATTTGTCCGAGTAAGGGAAAGAAATTTACGAAGCCGTGAAAAGAAGAAGACGACTCCTTGATTTACGGTTTAACTACTAGCCAAATGAGTCAAAAGATTTATGCTGATAAGGAAACTTCTACTTCAATTTTACAAGTGCGGTCGGCCAGCTTGCGAGGTGGTTACGCAGCATTCGTTGTTATATGAAAGAGAGGTGTTTAGAGGCCAGGCTGGTAGCGTTTTTCTGCCGAACGCCGTTTAATCACTCTACAGCGTATACCTTTTACCCGTAGGGCTTAAATTTTTTTATATCCGGAATTTGAGTTAAAATATTGGACATACAGCACACTGATTCTTTTTACTGCCTAGAAATGATAGAATACCATATATACAGGAAACATAATTATAATGAATTGATTGCAATAAAACTAAAAAATTCATGAGGCGGCCTTCCTTAGGTGGTGCAACCGATAAGAACGAATTTTACGAAGAGGTTAGAAAATGAAATTTTCAACGGTCGAGCAATTTACTGATATGAATATGTCTGTAATTAATAAATGGTAAACCCTCGGCTCTGCCAGGGGACGCAAAAAGACTGTTCGATGATATATTGCCAAGAGGCTTGAGACAAACGGTTGTTTTATGCGCGGCGCAACGATAGTAGACGCTACTATAGGAACAGCTTACGAGTAACAGCAAGTTGAACTGGTAAGTTGAATTTCCGATAAGAACGAGGTGCCAATCTTGAAAACGATTTTGGCTACGATTCTGAGCTTTACGGTTTTAGGGGGCGTTGTGTACCTGTACTATATCTGGCAAGTAACCCGATTTTCTCTCCGTCGCGCTTCCTCTGCTTGCGTCGAGCGCGAAGCTATCCCCAGAGAAGTACGCTGCCGTTTAGACGAAGCGGAATCATTCTTGAATCGCAACGGCTTCGTTTACGTCGGCAGTTTCAGCATGATCCCAATGCTGGTACTTCCCGGTCAGAGTGACACTTTTTGGGATAATTATTATTCAGAAAAGACCGGCATTCTTGCTTCCGTTTTTTCCATTCCTCCAGGGGCTCCCTGTACCCTCTCTTATATGAGCTGTTTCAAGGGAGGGGAAACCTGGGAAACTATAAATCGTAATGCCCATCAAATGCTGGGACCTCATAAATGGTCCATCTTTGACGACTACCTTCAAAACGAACAAGAAGTTCTGTACGCACACATTAATCGCCTGCGAGATTCTGGACAACTGCCTGTCCTGGACCTGGAAAATGTTCAATCAAGAGTCTGGAATAATTTTATTTCCACCGTCGATTATTGGACGGAACAGAGAATCATGAAACAGGCTGGTGAATACTGGCATTTCACTTGGCGCGGAGCTTTTCAGTTGGTCGCAAGAATACGAAAAGGCAAAAAACGTCTGCGTCGCCTGCCTCCATTTTCCAACCTCACGGAATAGAAGAACATGTTTGTCAGACTCAGTTATACATTTGTGCGCAGCTTATTTAGACCTCGTGCGCTACCTTGGGATAGACGAAATGGCCCAAAGTCTTCGATATGAAACTCTTGATAAAATTTGGTTTTCAAAAACCTTGAAAAATCAACTGGCTTTAAGTGCCTCAGCCAAGAAAAGTTGATTACGCCTCACTGATACCTCTAACCTTAGGCTCAACGACCGGCTAGGCCGCCTCCAAAAGGCGTGCCCTCGGAAACCGGGGGAGGCAATTCAGCTCCCCAAGTTAGCCAATAAATTAGCCTTCCTAAGTCTTCCTCCAAACGAGCTTTCAATCTCTTAAACAATCGTCCAATCACCTAGTCCATAGCTTTAGTTACAGAGCTTTCCTACCAATGTCCACAACTTTAGGAAACAACGAGGTTCTCGTAAAAAAGTAGTTCTAGCGAAAAACCCATTGTCGCTGACTATCTTAAATTTCTTGTGCAATATGTCGTAATATACTGCTAAGAGGCTCCCTTATTTAGTAAGTAAAAGTATAACTCAAAACTAACCGGAAGGATTTAACAAAGTGTTCTGAATGGAATTTTCTTAAGTTGTAGACATTTGATTGGTAACTATTCGGGGGAAAAAAGACACGATTGGGCTAAAATATAAATCGCTACCCATGGTACCTTTAAAATAAAATTTCAATATTGGATAACAAATTTGTCTAAGATGTTTTAGACTATCCCAGCTCACTGGAGAGGCTAATAACGCATAGAACGAAAATATTTTAAAATTTTAGCTCAATTTAAATCATTATCAAGAGGCCGCGCTATCCAATTTTTGGCTTCCTCAATAACGACAGTCGCATTGGTTCGTTGGCTAAAAATTAGAGCGACCTTATCAATTTTATTATGGCCCCTCTGAAATTTATTAACGTACTTTTTCAAATCTATCTGTTTCATTGCCTCTTGGGCAACCTCGTTCATCTTGTTTCTAAGCCGCTCTTAGATTGTGCCCAAGCTTCGTTTTTAGTAGTGCTCGGCTTATTCGATGGCCTATCCTTTTCTTTTTTTTCCTCCTCTTTTGAGGCTTGAACATACTTTAGCTCGACGACGTAATCGTTTCCAGCCGATGATACAAAATGTAAATCGTATCTACCGTCACCAACCGGGCCTTGGGAATCGTAAGCTTGGCCGCTTAGCTCCAAAACAAATTGAAAAATCGTTTGATAGTAAGCTTCATAAGGCAAATG
>JAITQT010000240.1 GCA_031288745.1 Deltaproteobacteria bacterium | reverse complement strand
AAGCACCCCTGGGTTTAGCCAGGAGAGCAATGGCGTCCTTACTCTTTAGTCTGAAAAATTGCCAAAAGTAAAATCGGAACAGTTACCAATCTAGAGACAACGGCAATTGTTGTGGGTGGTAGTAAACAAGGCTTTAAGTTTTTTATGTTGAAACAAACGGACGCCCTTGAAGGCCACTGGGCCGACCTAAAACTTCACTCTAACTTTGTCCTTAGGTGAGAATTAGTTGATTAAATCTTAACTCGGTATAGCCATAGCGATCGTTTCTGACTTAAGTTTAAGAGCTTAGCCACTTAGACTGAACCCGGAGCGTGGTTTTTAGTCTCTTAGCCTAAGTTTAGGTTGAACTTGGTAAGGCGGCCACTACTATTAACGATTAGGAAGGCCTATCTCTTTGAGGTGGAGAGCCAGGCCTTGTACGTAAAGTTAACGGCTGCGGCGTCGCTAAGGAGGGGTAGTTGACTGTTAAATCGTAAAAATGACCTTAGGCGGAGGCATGGGATGGCCTACTTAGGAAGCCAATTGTTTAATGGAGACATCTAGCTTTAGCCCCCTAAATTTCTGGCAGCACCCTGATCATACTCGTGTTCGTTCACCAATGTGAACGTTTAAGGGCCCGTTCACAAGTGAGAGCGTTGCGGGACCAAGCCTATTGAAAGGGACGACACATACCATAACAATGTGGCCCCCTATAGGAGCTTGGTAATTTTAACATTAATCCAAGTTAAAATATATGGTTGGAGCTGAGAGCTAAGTAGAAAACTCAAAAGAACTGTGGCGGAAATGGCCCATAAAGCCAGAAGACGAAGAACAACCCTTCCAAGAAACTTAAAGGCCTTCGCTTCTATACAGAATTAATCCTCTTCCTAATTTTAAGGAGGGGGGAATGTTAAGGAGCCACTTTAAGGATAAAACTTAAAAATAGCCCTCACCCAAAGAAACTGGGTTAAGGATAGAGATAGAAAATCGAGTATATATAAGGATAAAATTAAATTTTCAATAAAAAATTTTAGCACTATTAGCCCAGTCATTCGCTTGCGAAAACTACTACAAGCGTGATAAAATTATTATGTACGTTTAGTGTTAAAAATAACTCTAAGCTTTAGCGCCTTATGCGGCCGCTCCCAATACTTATGGAGAGGATATTTTGGAAGTTAAGGTCAGCCTTTTTAATCTTTTTTCTAATTCCCCCAAAAAAAAGGTTTAAATCCTTAATGTTAGACCGATTAATGTTTTTTTTAAAAAATGAGGCCCCATGCCCCAAAATATCGATGACGATAAAACCCTGAACCAAGAGGACGATAAAATTATTATCGCCTCCGAGCAAACCATTGATGGCGTACCCTTCGGTAACGGAGCGTTTGAGGATAGTTCTCCAGAGCTTTCAAATCAAACGGCCAAAAGTCAGGCCGTAAAAGACTTGGAAAACCATCATAGCCAGCCAGCCCTGACTGAACCTATCGAACCGACCATAAACGCAAAAAAGAGACCCGAACCAGAAAAGTCAGCCTCAAAACCAAGCTGGCCCTGTCAATGGTTCTTAGTTTTCCTACTCTCCCTACTTGGCTTAGCCGGATGGACTGTGGGCTGCTTTATCAATAAAGCCCCTTATCGCACCGAGGCCTTAGCCATAATGGGCCTGGCCATTATATTTACCATACTAGCCTATAAAGCCTTTCGCTTCAGTACTCGGGCCGGTCTAGCCGCTTTTTTCGCTGCAGCTGGCCTATCTTTTAGTGCCCTCTACCAATCTGACGGCTGGTTTTGGCCCGGTATCATCCCAATGGCGGCTATCTGGGTCGCTCTTCTTTCTTTAGTCTGGCTTTGGCTCATAATCGCTATCTGGCGCAACCGTGACCTTAGAAAAAATAGGGTTCCCTTAGTTTTATCGGCCCTATTACTCTATCCCTTAATCTCCATAGTGACAACGGTTTTAAAGATTTTAATTTTCGAGAGCCTGGGACTTAAATCTCTAACCATGACGCTCTTAAACGAAAGCCCGACTTTTTTAACTGAAACCCTCCCTTGGTTTTTGTGGCCACAAGCCTTCCTAGCCTTCCTCATCCCGCCCTTGGCGGCTGTATTTCTTTTGCGAGACCATATGCTAATTAATAAAAATACTAAAAGTGAACGTCATCATTACGGTGCCTTATGGCTCGCTCTAGCCGGATTTACAATTTTGATTTTTAGCTTCCTAACCTTTGGGCCAGCCGCAGCCGATTTTTCAACCAAGGCAGGGCGCCTTTACCACCTTTGGCCCCAGGCCGCTCAATACCGAGCCCAACAAACGACGACTGAAAAAACAATCATACTCGCTCAAAAACACAGGGCTCACAAAGCCGCCGCTCCCTCAGCTCAGAGCCAGAAAGAACCAGAAACCGCTTCCCTCCCCTCCCTTGCAGCTTTAACTCAAGATTCTAGCCCTCTCACAGAGGAGACGGTTATTGACACTTCCAAATCAGTGGCTATTGATTCCTCCCCATCAGAGGGAATTGTCCCTAAAGAGTTAGAGGAGACGGTTATTGACACTTCCAAATCAGTAGCTATTGATTCCTCCCCATCAGAGGGGATTGTCCCTAAAGAGTCAATTGAGTCTACTAACTCTAATGAACTAGCTTCAAGCCCGAGCGCTTCTAGCGCTCCGATTGAAAGCTCTCCCTCGGTAAGCTCTCCTATAGCCAGCGAAAATTCAGCGGATACGGCGATAAGCGAGGCTGCAGCCCAAGAGCTAGCGGGTATAGCTCTGAAAGCCTCCTCTTTGGAAGTTGGGCCCGGCGCGCCTCCGGCCATAGAAACAAGTGCGGTACCAACCTTATTAATCCATCAAGGCCCCGAGGAAGAGTCTAAACGCGAAAAAGAAGAACTCTTATACCAAATAGATACCTTAACTAAGGAAAACGCCGCGCTTAAGTTTAGATTAACCGTTTTAGAAACTCAAAATGAACTTTTAAAAGATAGGCTCTCTCATAGCGACCAACTGCTATTAAACCTAACTAATCAGCCTCGCTAGAGGTAATTTTTGATTATCCTAGCCAGTATCTGGAAATTAACTGGTAATTAATTGGCAGGCCTTTTATCTCTGGCTCGTTTAAAAGGCCTTAACCTTAAGGGCCTTTAAGGCCTCTGTTATGGCTGGACCCATAATTTACGTTCATTTGTTAGTTGGTTGTGTCCGTTCACAAATGTGAACGTTTAAGGGCCCGTTCACAAGAGAGATCGCTGCGGTGCCAAGCCTATTGAAAGGGACGACACATACCGCAGCAATGTAGCCCCCAATAGGAGCTTAGTAATTTTGATCGAAGCGCAAAAACCTCTGAAAAGCAAAATAGTCTAAAAAATTAACTAGTAATTTTTCTATGTTACAAATTTAAGGATTGATAAAGGGGACTTTTTACGCTGCGATTAATTTTAACATTAATCAAAGTTGATAGAAGCGCAAAAACCTCTGAAAAGCAAAATAGTCTAAAAAATTAACTAGTATTAATAGTATGTTAATAATTTAAGGCCCGATAAAGAGGACTTTTTGCGCTTCGATCAAGAGTATGCTAAAACTTAATTACAACTCGAAAGTCTCTACCAGCCGCACCGTGGGGAAAAAAGACTTGGTGAACGGTTACGTTTATTTTAACAAATATCTTTATGTACAGTTTTTAAGCCTCACCTTTAGCCCCAAGGACGTAAAATTTGAGCTTAAAAACCAATCTTTAAGCTTGTTTTCCAGTCAAATCTTTCACTATCACCCATCGCCCCACGCCTTTTATAAAGACGCGGCCTAATACCAATACAGCTAAAGCCAATAATTTCGGCTAAAAAAAAACCCGCGGGCGGTGCCAAAAACCTCGCTCTCGATCAAATTTGGGGAAATTATTATGTCCGCCAATTTATCTTCCGACCAACGCTTTAGCGAGAGAGTTCTATCCGATATCCTAAAAAAATTTAAACGAAAATACATTTTTTTGAGCGGTAAGGGTGGGGTAGGTAAAACCACTTTATCGGCCAACGTTGGCTGGGCTAAAGCTAAAGAGGGTTTTAAGGTTGGTATGCTAGATAGCGATCTTCACTGCCCCAACCTAGGCTCGGCTTTGTTTCTAAAAGACCGCGTGACTGCTGACGACGATGGCCTTTTGGTCCCGGTTAAGGCTACTGATAATCTCTTGGTCTTAACTCTTCAAAATATGCTTCAAAGCGAGAGCGAAGCGGTCATCTGGCGCGGGCCAAGAAAGACTAAAGCTATCTTCGAGTTTCTCAGCCGGACGGCTTGGCCGGAGTTAGACTACTTCATTATCGACTCCCCTGCTGGCACTGGAGACGAAACCCTAGCGGTGCTAAATGCTATTCCCGAAGTAGAGGCCGTGGCCGTCTTTACCGGGCACCCCATGTCTCTATCTGATGTAAGTAAGGCCTTAGATTGCCTTAATAAATGTAATATTAAGGTTAAAGGCTTGGTGGAAACTTTTTCTTCCATTATCTGCCCCCAATGCGGTCGCCGTACCCGTTTATTTAGCAGCCAAACCTGCAAAGCTTTGGCCACGGCCAACGATCTTCCTATCTTAGCCACTGTCCCCATGGACCCTGCTGCGGGCCTAGCGGCCTTAAAATTGTCTAAACCACTAATCGACGCTGCCCCCCAAAGCCCGCTGACTTTAGCTATTAAAGAACTCTCCGAGCAGCTTTAATATTTTGTAACCGTTCACCAAGTCTTTTTTCCCCACGTTGCGGCTGGTAGCGACTTTCGATATGGCCTAGGCGATTAATTTCCAGAGCCAAAGCCTAAAAGTCCCTAACGATAAAATTTAAGCCCCACTCCAAAGCTGCTTTGGACTAGGGGCTATTTTTGTTTTTTAGCTAAAACCAAGAAAAACCTAAAATATACAACTAAATCCAATGCTTTTTCCAAAAAATAATAAAACTTAATAGTGATAATACTACACTAATACCTAATATTATCCAAAACGCCTGATCTTTTACAGCTAATGGTAAGGCCACGTTCATTCCGTAGGCCCCCACTATTAAGGTAGGGATCATCAAGATGATGGTAACGCCGGTTAAAAGTTTCATAATCTTATTAAGGTTATTATTGATGATAGTGCCAAAGGCGTCACCCAAGCTCCCTAAAACCTGGCCGAAGATGTCGGCCATGTAGGTGGCCTGTTGATTTTCTATCATAGCGTAATCTAGTAGATCCATCTCCTCTGGCGTCAGGGGCAATATAGCCACGTCGGTAAGTTTTCCGACTATAGAGCGGTTTGACTTTAAGGCCACCGAATAGTTGATGAGAGCTTTATCAATGGTGAGTAAGGTCATAATTTGATCGTTATGTTGAGCCTTTCCTAGCGAAGCCTCGGCTGCATCGGTGATATCCTCCATCAATTCAAGGTGATTCATAAAGTCCACCGAGCACTCAATAAGGATCTTTAAGAGGATTTTAACGTTACTAGTGGCCCTTGGCTTTCTAAAAAACCTAGAAACAACTTTTTTAGCCACCTCGCCTCTTCGACAAACTGTTACTAGCTTATCGCCTTTAACGATTAGGCCCAAGGGGGTGGTGTAAAAGCCCGGGCCTTGGTTGTCGTCGCTTAAAACCGGCATCCGGATAATAAGCATCAAGGTCTCGTCTTCCTGATCTATCCTCGGCCTCTCTCTAACGTCCAAAGGGTCAGCTAGAAAGGACGGGGGGAAGTTAAGACTTTTGGTGGCCTCGCTTAACTCTTCTTGGCATGGATCTTCTAAATCCCACCAACAAGCGCGAGCTTCCTCCTCAGCCTCTATAAAACCAGGGGCTTGCTCGCTAAGTTGGTATTTAGTAAGCATCTTTTACCTCCCGTTAAGCAAGCGTTAGGCTAAAATTAAGCCTAAAGCTCAAGCTAGAAAAGAGATGGTTTTTAGTTTAGTCAAATACCTCTGACAAAATCATAAAACTATATATAGAATTCAGGCTATAAGAGAACGAAAATAACTTTTATTTTAAGTAACCGTTCATCAAGTCTTTTTTTTCCCACGTTGCGGCTGGTAGCGACTTTCGAATTGTAATTAAGTTTTAGCATACCCTTAAGAGCTTAACATTAATTCTTTTGAGGTTTCTACTTAACTCTCTGCTCCAACCATATATTTTAACTTGGATTATTGTTAAAATTACTAAGCTCCTAGAGGTGTCTACATTGTTAAGGTATGTGTCGCCCCTTTCAATAGGCTTAGCCCCGCAACGTTCTCTCTGGTGAACGGGCCCTTAAACGTTCACATTGGTGAACAGACACTTATATTTAATCTGCCCTAAAGAGCCCTTAGCCTTTAATTTGGCTAACAGCTTGAGGCGAGCGCAGGGTTAACAGACTTATCTCGTTAGGATAAAAAAGACGAACCGGAAAGCCGCTCCATAAACCTAGGCCTGGCTGGACGAAGAGGGTTAATGAACCTGTTTGATACCAGCCTCGAACGTAATTATCGTTACTTAAGGCCACAAGAGAGCTTAACAGAGGCATCATCCCGCCGTGGGTGTGTCCAGAGAATTGAAGAATTATCCTACTATTTTTAGAGTTCTCCTTGGCCCTTACGGGTCTGTGCTCCAATAAAACTACCACCGGATCGGTTGGAGAGCCCTCTAGGGCCTTTTTTAAATCAGGCCCCGGAAGATTATAGCGTCTACTTTGGGCGGTTACGTCGGTCACCCCGGCTAAAATTAGGCTCGTTCCCCTGAGGCTAAGGACGACGTGGGAGTTATAGAGCATATCTATGCCTAAGCGTTTAAAGACCGGCAGCCACCTTAAGGCCTCGGAGATGTATTCGTGGTTACCCATACAGGCGTAAACCCCGTAAGGGGCCTTAAGAGAGGCTAAGGGTTCTACATCGGGTGCTCTCGCCTCAACAGAACCGTCAACTAAATCGCCTGGCAAAAGAATGAGTTCAGGTTTTTGCTCCATAATAGCCTCAACCGACTTTTGGACCCAGGCTCGGTCAAAAAACTTACTTATGTGCCAATCAGCCATGACGGCTACCTTAAAGCCGTCTAAGGCTAAAGGCCAGCGATTAACTACAACTTCACTTTTAACCACCGGAGGGACCCTAGAGGCCCCAATGAGACCTACTAGTGAGAGAATAGAAGCTAAGGTTAAAAGGGTCAGGGCCGCCCGCGGGGCCCTAAGATAGGCATATAAATTGCGGCTCGATATTTTAGAAACAATAAAGCTTAAAAGCCAAAGTATATCGCGAATCAAAACTAGAACGAATAATAATATGGCTATATTTTGTAAAAAAGAAGTAATAAATAATACAGCCTTGGGGGCCTCTATCCCGCCGAGCCCGCCATAAAAATAGCGGAGGATGGCTATGCGGCCTGAGAAGAGAAAAGTAACGGCCAATAAAATAAGTTTAGTCTTAAGGTGAAAAGGCAGCGTTAGGATAAAGCTTAAAAAAAGATAGGCCGTGATAATTATGGCAAAATTTATAAACATGCTTTAAAAACCTTATTAGATATAAATAGGGGGTAACCGTTCACCAAATCTTTTTTCCCCACGTTGCGGCTGGTAACAACTTTCGAGTTATAATTGATCGAAGCGCAAAAACCTCTTAAAAGCACAATAGTCTAAAAAATTAACTAGTGATAAGACTATGTTACAAATTTAAAGACTGATAAAGGGGACTTTTTGCGCTTCGATCATAATTGAGTTTTAACTTACCCTTAAGATTTTAACCGTAGTTCTTTTGAGGTTTCTACTTAGCTCTCTACTCCAACCATATATTTTAACTTGGATTAATGTTAAAATTACTAAGCTCCTATAGGGGGCTACATTGTTACGGTATGTGTCGTCCCTTTCAATAGGCTTGGTACCGCAACATTCTCACTTGTGAATGGGCCCTTAAACGTTCACCTTTGTGAACGGACACTCAAAAGAATATAACTGGCCCCCGCGCCCCCGTCAATAGGACGGGCGGTGGTGAAGGCCAAGATATATTTTTTAATAGGCTTACGCAAGAGAAGATTTTCTAGATTTCTTTTGAGGATAGGCACCCCGTCGGCCGAGCGCTGACCGCGGCCGTGGATAAGCAAGACCGAGGTCCGGTTAAGGGAAACCGACTTAAGGATAAAGCCGTTAATAGCGTCTCGGGCCTGGTTTAAGTTTAGGCCGTGGAGATCGAGATAATCTTGGATAGGAAACTGACCGCGCCTTAACCTCTCCATAAGGTTCGGCGGAAACCCTTTAACGCTAGCCTCCATCAACTCATCGGTCTGATGGAAATCAAACTCCCCGCGCCCGGAGATTAAATCGGTCATATCCCTTAAGACCATCATATCTTCGACTTCTATGGGAGAAATCTTACGCTCTTTGAGCTTTGGCAGCGGAGCTAAGGAGCGTTTATACCTCTTCTCTAAAGGCTTTACGTCGCGCATCTCTTGCTCAAAGAGAAGATGATCGATTTGTTCCTCGCCCAAATCGGATTTATCAGCCTTAAGCTGGACCAGGGCTTTGATTGACTTTGGGGGCGACTTTATCTCCCTTTTTTTTTCTTCAGCAGCTATTAGAGCCGCCTTTAAAGGGGCTAAGGCGGCAAAAGCCCCTTGGCTTTGACTCTCGGTCGTTAATTTTGATTTTTCTTTTTTTTCAGAGTAGAGAGCGGCTCTTTTTCTCTTACCCTTATCCATATTTATCCCCTTCCCTTAAGCGCTATAGCTCAAAGACTAAAAAAAACGGCTCGCCAAACTATTGCCCCTGGTCTATCTTTTTATGATACACGCTTGGAGTTTTTTTTTAAAGCGCAACCCTTCGCCTGGCCTTTTTTTAACCCCACGTTGCGGTTGGCAGCACCTTTTGAGTTGTAATTGAGTTTTACCATACACCTTAAAAACTTAACCATATATAACCGTCGTACCACTTAAGGATCTGAGAGCGAAGATCGGGTAGGGTGGAGTTAGGCGCTATACGGCCCTTAGTCGTGAGCGTATTTAAGCAGTAAGACAACCGCTTCTTGAAACAATCGTCAAATTCATCTATGGTAAAGCCGCAAACGCCAGCGAAATTCTCATCTAAAGTTAGATCGTTGAGTTGATTGAGTCCGGCGGATAAACCCATAAAGGCGTAGCGGGTCACCCCCGTAACAAAAACGAAACGAAGATATTCGTCGCAAGATTTAAGTATAAAGTAGAAGTCCCTCAAGACCTCTCGGTTATCTTGCACTAGCTTAAGTTTACTTAGATTATTGGTTACTGGCGCGTCGTACTCGTCTATAAGAACGACTACTCTGGTCCCGTGTTTGCGGCTCAAACATTTGATAAGTTTAGATAGCATCGAACCGGGTAAGGAAGATGAAATATCAAGATTTTCTTGAGCGGCGAGGTCCTCTAATTTGATTTTGAGGTTTTCTTAGAGTTCGTCCGGGCTATTGCTTTCCCCAGACATGTCGAGATTAACCACAGGGTATCTTTGGGTAAAATCGTAATCGGTTTGGCTAATCTATAGACCTGCGAATAACCCCTGAGGGGGGCCGTTAGGGTCAGTGGGGCCGCTAAAAAGGGCTTTGAAAGTGCTTAACAGTAAGGATTTTCCAAACCTGCGAGGCCTCGACAGAAAATAGGCCTTACCTTTGGAAACAGCGTCGTAGACGTATTTAGTTTTGTCGACATAAACGTAACCTCCCTCTATAATATCTTGAAAAGTCTGTAGGCCAAGGGGTATTTTTTTCATGATTGG
>JAITQT010000190.1 GCA_031288745.1 Deltaproteobacteria bacterium | reverse complement strand
TTTTTCCTGCTACAAAATTGGGAACCTAGCCTATTTTGGCTAGCTCGGGCCATTAAAAGGCCTATAAGGTTAAAGCGAAGAGAGAAATCTTTAATTTCACCATGCCTACTATAAGTACCAGGGTTTGTAGCGGCCAGAGGCCCAGTACGAATTTTTTTAGACCTAACAGAGCGCTTTTTAAATCTCTCTAGTTAAGCTCTGATAATAGTTCACAAGGCCTCATTAAAATCCTTGTTTTCCACTTCCCGCTCGAATGAAGATAAGGCCTAATATGGTCTAATGGTTGACCTTATTCTCGCAATTTAAAAAATCCATTAAGCCAACCTTACAGTGGATAGGAGGCGCTGCTAAAATCTCAAAACGCCTTAGGCCTTCTGGGAGGGCTTATGAACAGTTATTTTTTATGTTTATTTTTTAAAAAAAAACGCTTATTACGAAAATTTTTTAGATATTTTTTAATTAAAAATAATATTATCGTAGGGTTGAGTACTGGCGCGGTAGCTTCCGCCCCGTTTCCAGTCCCCCCCCGTCAAACCGGGCCTGCGGAATTACCGCACCCGGCTTTCACCCAGTCCTTCTTTATCACCGCACACGAAAAGGCCTTCTTTCAGGGACATTGAAAAGAGGACACTCCCTATCCCATGAGAAATTCTGATCTTCGCAGTGATATATAGTCATTTCCGTAGTCATCAGGCTTTTCAGGGGAACGTAATAGGCATAGCCATTATTCCACCCTTTCCCGCTTCCATGACCTGTTCTGGGTTAAGGGCCCTTCCCTGCACCGTGATTAGCGTTCTCTTAAGTACTACGACCCTATCCGGCTCCTCCCGCGGAGGCTCGGCCTATCCATCGCCGGAAACCGGTTTTACGCTCGTCTCTAAGCATAACCCTCGCGGGTCTCCGGTGTTACCGCATTCGCCCCTTGTGTTTAGGCCATCGCCATTACCCTGGCGGGCTCGACAGGCTTTATCTACTTATTATCACGTCTTATAATCCGGTGACGTTGACCTTTAATTTACCTATCGAACAGCGGCCTTCCCCAATATATTGGGGGGGCACTCTCGCAACTAACATTTCGAGGCCTATTCAGCGTTCACTCCCGTTATAACCTACACACTCGCGGCCCTCCTCAAAGAGGACTTTACATCCCATGCTCACAACATTTTGTTACCTCCACATCGTATGGGATTGCTACCGGCTAGAACAGCAGTACAAAGTTACCGGGTGAGGAGTTTCACCTCACTAAGCGAATGCACCTTTCCACGGCGCACAATAAATTTTAAAAATAAGGGCTAAACACAAGCTAAATCCTTGGATTGAGCACCTGTTTGAGCGCTCCAAAAAAATTAGTATTTTAGTGGTTAACTTTTCGCTGAGCGAAGTTATCAATTTTGGTATACTTTTCTTTGAGCGCTTCCACTAGGCCGATTTTTTTATTAATTAGCTCTCATCGATCTCTAAGATTAGGGCCGCCCGCCGGCCCCAGCACCTAGAATGCTTAATGGAGTATGGGCCTAAATGCTGTTTATCAGATAAGAGAGAGAGATCGACTACGTCCATCTCCCAAACTACTAGTGATTTGGGGGCGGCTAAATTGGAAAGGATAGTAAAGCGCAAAAATTCTTGGGCTATATCTTGACGCTTATAGGGGGGGCAGAGTAAAAATAGATCAAAGGGGCCCTCGGGAGATAATAAGCGAAACTTAGCTGGAAAGATAAGCCTTCTAACCTTAGCTCGATTTTTAGCCTCCTTAGGAAGCTTATTAAGATTTCTCTCAATAACCTCTAAGGCAATTGGGGAGCAATCGCAAAATAAGACCGAGCTAGCCCCTCTAGAGAGGGCCTCAAGACCCATAGCCCCGGAGCCTGCGAAGAGATCTAAGGCCAAGCGGCCTTGAACGCTTTGGCCTAAAATATTAAAAAGGGCCTCTCTTACTAAAGAAGCCGTAGGCCTAGTTTGTTTTCCTGGAGGTGTTTTTAGCTTTAGGCCCTTAAACTCTCCGCCAATAATCTTAGTAGGCATTTTTTAAGGCCCCCAAAGAGAACGGTTAGCCCCTATCTCAACTAATTCGTTAACAGTTAGATCTATAGCTTGGGATTGGCAGCGCCTATTGGCTCCTCGGCTATAGAGGGCTAGGGTAGCCCCGTTTTGGGAGAGGAGAAAGTCATTGATAGTTAAATTCTTTGGCGTAACCTGGCGGCCAGAAGTGAGGAGCATATTTTTAGATAAGCAATTGCCGCTTTGTTCTAAGATGGAATCTACTTTTTTCCAAATCTTATCGACCGCTTCCAAGGGCTTGGGGAAGAGGTCTTGAAGAGTTAATGGAGCCCCGCTAATTAAGCTATAATTTAGGAAAGAATACTTAACCGTACCCCTAACGTGACGCTCTCGCCTAAAATTACCAAAGAAACGCTCCACTTGAAAGACGGAAAGATAGCTAGGGGAGCTTTGCTGCAAATAAACTTTAACCTCAAAGCCTACTGGTAAGCAAAGGCCAGAGCAACCCTCAAAATCGTTACAAACTAGATCCATGGCTCGTTTTTTATAGTTTTCAAAACGGCCTTGGGCCTGGTTAAACCAGTTTTTATCTAAAATAGGGCTGCCGGTGTCAGAATAATACTCCAAAGAAACGAAGACTAAATCAGTGGGGCACGTGGGTGAGGTTAGCTGGTGTTGAAGTAAACGTCTTTTAGCCTCTGGCGGGGTAAAGGAGAGAGGAGCCCCGTCGTCATGACAAATATCGTCTTCGCAGATTCCGGGCCAGCCGCCTAAAAATTTTGAGGCGACATAGGCCCAGCTAGCGGAGGATGAAAATATTAATAGAAAGGCTAAAATTAACCCACCCTGGGCTAGGGCTAACCAGCTAATTTGGGACCTAAAAAAAAGAGGACGAGCTAAAAAGAAGTTATTGATCATAATTGTAAGGTCGTTTAGGTCTGCGTTAACTGCCCTTATTAAGGCGCAAGAGCACTGCCTTAGCCAAGAGAGGGGCTATCGGCCTTAGATTAGAAACAAATTTAAGGCCAGCGCTAGTTGCCTTAAAAGCCCTCTCAGGAGTATCAAGAAATTCTAATAAGGCCTCTCTTAAACCCTCAGGGCTAGATCTAAGGGCGGCCCCAGCCGTAACAAGGCCTTCGGCTATTTCCTCAAAAGAAGAGGTATGGGGGCCAAAAATAATGGGCCGCCCCCAGAGGGCGGGTTCTATGGGGTTATGACCCTCGCCTGAAAAAAAACTTCCCCCCACTATGGCAATATCGCAGCGAGCATAAAGGGCAGTTAAGAGCCCTAAACGATCGATAATTAAGGTATCTCTTTGGGCCCAAGGATCTTTTCTATCTAAAACCTCAGAGAGAAGACTAGCCCTTAAATTTAACTTATAGGCTAAGAGAGCAACCTCGGAAACCCTTTGAAGGTGCCTTGGGGCTATGACTAACCTAAACTGGCGGGGGGATAAGGCCTTGATCGTTTCGATGATTAGCTTTTCTTCCTCTTGGTGGGTGGAGCCAGCTAAGATTAAGGGGCGAGAATCTACCTGGGAGGCAAAAAGTTTATTTAATTTTACTAAAAAATCTGGATCGTTATTTAAATTATCATCGATTAAATCGTTAAAAAAAATAGTTTTAAATGATACTCCTTTATTTAGAGCTTCTAAATTATTTTTAGCTTTTTCAATTAATAAATCAAATTTAGGCGAGCCTAAAACCTCCGAACGCTCTGGGGGGGCACCTAAACTAATTAAACGCTCTAAATCTTGATGCGAATTAGCGGCCAGAAAAGTTAGTCCCCCTAAAACAGAGGCCAAAAAAAAACGAACCCTAAGGTAGCGTTGATAGGCCTTGGGACTAACCCTGGCTGATATTAAAAAGATAGGGATAGAGCGCTTAATACATTGGTGCCACAGCTCTGGCCAAATCTCTGTTTCAATAACTATTAAACAACTAGGGGCCATGCGCTCTAGAAACCTAGCCGGCGCGCCCCAAAAATCCAAGGGCGGAGCCATGACCTTATTAAGATCTAAATTTCTATCAAACTTAGAACCAAGCAGCCTCAGCCCCGAGGGTGTGGCCGCCGAAATTACGCTGGGGCCATTAAACCCTTCCCTCCGTAAGGCCTCTAGGAGGATTAAGGCGCTCTTAGATTCGCCCACCGACGCCCCGTGGATCCAAACGGGGCGTGAGCCAGCACAAAGATTAAAGCCTAGCCTATCGGCCCAAAAACCTCCGAAACGAGAACTTAAAACGGGTTTAACTAAGGCCGGAAACAAAATTAAACCGCCAAAAATCCTATAGAGCCACCACCAAGGGGTCAGTGGGTCCACTTGGTGCTCGCCACGACCGGCACGTCAGATTCAAATTCATGGCGCTGACCGTCTTTAAAGAGCTCAAGATTTAATGTTAGCGGCGGAAAGCCTCCGAGCTTGGTCGTCTCGGCCACGTAATCACGGACGTGGGGAAAGACGAATTGAGGAAAGACGAGATGGATGTAAGAAAACTTTTTATTTTCCGGCACCGGCTCGGAGAGCGTAAATAAGGCCTCGAATTCCACTTCAAGATTAAACGGCATCTGAGGGCCAGGCACGGTCCTAAAATTTTGCACGAAATTTACCGTGGTGTCGTCCTCAAAATTGCCGCCGTTTTGAAGATGCAAGGCCACAGCTATGTGCTGACCCTGAGGCGGAGGCTGAAAATTGGGATTATGGACAAAAATGGTCTTTTTTAACCGTAAATTCACCATTTGGCAATTGATTTCAAACATACATCCCTCAGTGTGTCCGTTCACAAATGTGAACGTTTAAGGGCCCGTTCACAAGAGAGAACGCTGCGGTGCCAAGCCTATTGAAAGGGACGACACATCCCGCAGCAATGTAGCCCCCTATAGGAGCTTAG
>JAITQT010000152.1 GCA_031288745.1 Deltaproteobacteria bacterium | reverse complement strand
CTTAGTAATTTTAACATTAATCAAAGTTAAAATATATGGTTGGAGCAGAGAGCTAAGTAGAAACGTTAAAAGAACTAATGTTAAGAACTTAAGGGTATGCTAAAACTTAATTACAAATCGAAAGTCGCTACCAGCCGCAACGTGGGGAAAAAAAGACTTTGGTGAACGGTTACACCTAAAATAAATAAACGTTCTAAATAAACGTTAATTTTCAATCTTTTTTATCACTACATTTGGTAAGTGACCATAAAAATTCTAGCTGGGCAATGGGGCGACGATGAAGCCTGGTAGCCGTTTTAGAAAGGTTGAATTTAAAAATTGGACTTATCGTCAAATCTTATTGCCTAGTTGGTAAATTTTATGGGGCGAGAAAAAATTAAGTAAATTATAGATAAATAGGTCGACTTCGTATCTAATGCGCCAACTAAATGTAGTCGCCTAATTTTAATAGGATAACACATTAAAAGCAGGGCCTAATAATTTTAGTCTTTGCAAAATGTATTGACCAGAAAAAATTTTAGGAACTCAAAACATCGTGGCCTAAAACTTAAAACGAATTTGAATCAATATATTTTAAGTACGTTTTAGTACATTTGTCGGCGCTCCGAAGAGGAACCTAAGCCTAAAATCTCGCGATATTTGGCTACTGTTCTTCGAGCGATGTCGATATTCGAGCCGTGGAGGATTTCGACGATTTTTTGGTCACTAAGAGGTCTCTTGGGGTCTTCACTACCAATTATTTGCTTAATGCGGTTTTTAACGCTTTCGGAGGCGATGGATTCGCCTTGGAAACGGCTGATGGGGCTGTCGAAGAAATATTTTAGCTCGAAGACCCCCCTGGGGGTATCGACGTATTTGTTAGTGGTCACTCGGCTAATGGTTGATTCATGAAAGCCTAAATCCTCAGCCACGTCTCTTAAAACCAAGGGCTTTAAATACTCCACTCCCTTATCTAGAAAATCCTTCTGAAATTTAAAAATAGATTCGGTCACCCGATAGATGGTCCTTTGCCTTTGGTGAATGCTACGAATCAAAAAAGCTGCCCCCTTAAGTTTTTCGCTAAGATATTTTTTTATCTCATCGGGACTGGTTTTGTCGTTAAGCATTTGTCGGTAGGTTTTATTTAGCTTAAGCTTTGGGAGCCCGTCTTCGTTTAGGCTAATAACGTACTCGTCGCCAACTTTGCTGATATAGACGTCCGGGGTAACGTAGATAGGATCGCTTTGGGCGTAAGCTTTACCCGGACGAGGGTCTAAGTGCTTTAGGGTCTCTATGGCTGCGGCTACTTCATCAGGTTCGCAAGAGGTGGCTTTACAGAGCGCGGCCAAGTCCTTTTTTTCCAAAAATTTGAGGTGATCATGGCATATTTTAGCCGCCAAACTTTTGTCGAGCCCTAGGCGATTGAGCTGGAGTGTTAGGCACTCCGGTAAGTCTCTAGCCGCAATGCCGGCCGGATCTAGCTCTTGCACTCTAGCTAAGCTTTCCAAAACCTTTTCGGGAGGGCAAGAGACTGACTGAGCGATTTCATCAATAGTGGCCGCTAAATAACCGTCGTCGTCTACATTACCTATTATGGCCTCCCCAATGCGGAAATCTTCCTCATTTATGGCTACAAAGCGCCATTGCCAGCTAAGGTGCTCGATAAGAGTGGTTTTGGAGGCCATATAGGTCTCAAAACTCGGGGTTTCCTCTGGGGTTTCGTGACTACCAACATTAAGGTTAGTCGAGGGGGAGCTGGAATATTCACCTAAATAGTTTTCCCAGTCAAATTCCTCCCTGATTTTTTCTTCAGTCTCCCCAGTCACCTCGGCGAATTGGTCAGGCTCGGGGGTGCCCGGAGCCGGCTGGTCGTAAAGAGGGTCGGAAACGGAGTTTTCGGCCGCCCCTTCAGCGCTGTCAGCCGGGGCGGTCAGCTCTAAGAGCGGGTTTTCCATCATTTCCTGGTAAATTTCTTCAGTCAACTCCATTTGATTAAGCTGTAGCAGTTTGATGGCCTGCTGCAACTGAGGAGTCATGATCATGACTTGAGTTTGTTTTTGACTGAGATTTAGTTCCATGGCCATAATAGAGGCTCCCAAGCGTTGGCGGCGCAAAAACCGTTAAAAATGTCCGGCGGCCCTTCCTCCAAGGTAGCCGCGGCCGTTACAAGAAAGATAAGGGCGAGATGGGTTAGCTAAAGAGAGAAACCTTGGCCCAAATAGACGCGGCGGACCATCTCGTCTTCAGCTAATTGTTTGGGTAGCCCTTCTCTGAGCACCTGACCGTCGCTAATAATATAGGCCCGGTCGCAGACGTTTAGGGTTTCCCTGACATTGTGATCTGAAATTAACACGCCCATTCCCTTGGCCTTAAGTAGGCGAATCAATTGCTGAATATCGCCCACAGCTATGGGGTCTATACCAGCAAAGGGCTCGTCGAAGAGCAAAAAAACAGGGTTTAAGGCTAGGGCCCTAGTGATTTCTAGGCGTCTACGTTCGCCTCCAGAAAGAGAGAGGGCCTTATTTTTAGCTAAATGCGTAAGGCCAAGCTCTTTTAATAAGACGGCTAATTTTTTTTCCCTAGTTTGCCGGTCCAAATCTAGGGTCTCCAAAATAGCCATTATGTTGTCGGCTACCGTTAGCCTTCGAAAAACCGAGGGTTCTTGCGGGAGGTAAGTCAGGCCCATCCTTGCTCTTTTATACATCGGCCAAGAGGTTAGATCGGTATTGTCAAACATGACTAACCCTGAGTCCGGGGCAATAAGGCCCACTAGGATGTAAAAAGTAGTCGTCTTACCGGCCCCGTTGGGGCCTAATAAGCCGCAGATCTCACCAACGCTTAGAGAGATGTCAACTCCGTCGACTACTCGGCGGTCCCCGAAGCTTTTAACTAGTCCAGTGGCCGTTAAGCGTTTGGGGCCGGTCACCTTTTAGGGGATCCCGAATCAGATTGATCGATAAAAGCTTTAACCCTTTGATTTTGGCGACTCTCGACTCGGCTGCGATTCTCGTCTAAATAATAGACCACCTGGTGGCCGGTCACTGAACTTTGGCCGTCCCAGACTCGAGCCTGGCCGGTCAAAATAAGTCTTCTAGGTTGCGATTTAACTAAATATAGAGCCTTATCACCAACAGCCAACCGATTGGCTTGTTGAATCTTAACCGTGCCCTCGCATTCAACCCGGTGGATACTTTGGTTGCCTTCAAGAGGCTGGACCCTATCGGGTCGGCTGGGCTCGGATTCCATAGATTCCAAGGCCTCAATGGTTTGGGTTTTATTAGCAGAAGGGTTAGGATTTTCTAAGTCTTGATTTACCGATCTTATGGGGGCGGAACTTTGCTCAGCGCCTTTGGTCGAATCTTTGGATGAAACATTATTGGGAGAATTTTTAATGGGAGAATCTTTTTTGAAAGATTCTTGAGGAGTATTAGATTGATAGTATACTTTCATCACGTCGCAGGTGATGATTAAATCGTTTTGTCTAGCTATGACTTTACCGATAAAGGTTACCACTTGATTATTGTCATCAGAGGTCATTTGATCGGCGGTCACCGAAATCGGGCCCTTGCCGCCTCCAGGCGTCTCGTTTGCGGCCATCAGAGATAGGGTCCAAAGGTTGATGGCTAATAAGGTTAGAAGGCTGATGACAAACTTACTTATCGGCTTGAAGCCTATTTCAACAAAACTTAAGCCTTCGGGGCTCAGGGGGTGCCTACCGAATATTAAATTTTGCTTTAAAAAAAAGATAGGGGTTTTAAATCGGCCCATAAAATTACGGCATCTTAGCGAATTATATCGCTTAAAGTCGAATGTCCAAAAGTCTATAGCCGCGAGAAAAGTCAGGTGGCATATAGGGAAAAATTAAAATAAACTATTATCGTTAGAGGAATCTTGCGAGATCATCAGCAAAATTCGGCCGTTAACGTTAAGCATACCAGCGTTAGTGTCGTAGACAAACCCAGCCCCTGAGAGGCTCAATTGCGGGTCTTCGAGGCAAAATTGATCTTGGCTGGCGAAGTGCCCGGTGGTTAAATCTAATAGTAGATTTTGGCTCGTTAGAATTCTACCTAATGAGTCGGCTGTGCGTGTTTGGCCGGTTAAGACGATAACCTTACGACGAGGTTCGTAGCGGGCTTTTTCAGCCGTAACTACGTAGAGGTTATCGGCGCTCATTATGGTCGCCCGGACCTCAGAGAGGATAAAATAATCATCTTGCTTAAAATATTGGGCAGAGGCAGCGGTGATGGTCATAGTCCGACCGTCGCCGCCGGTCTCGCTAATAGAAACGTCGCCTAGGCTCATGTCCACGTTGGCTGGTAATAAGCCGGCTAAACCTAGAAGTTTGACTCCCTTAAAGTCAGCCTTCCAAATGATTAAGGCGGCGAATAAGACCATTACGGCTAGAAAGAGCCCGATGGCCAACCGAAATTTCGACATCAAAGGTCTCGGTGGTGATTGGGCAAATCAAATCCTAAGCTTTAAAAATCTAAGGCGCAGGCGCGGACTTAGGACCAAAGCTGGTTCGGACGAGCCCTTATAAGCTCGCATTCGAATGATTATACATCTAGATAGAGGTGGTGTCAAAGGTTCTTAGCATTTTTTGTGCCTAAAATCTTAAAAGACATTAAATTGACCGTACCTCGCCAGCTTAGCCTAAAGCCGAAGCTTGGATGATT
>JAITQT010000150.1 GCA_031288745.1 Deltaproteobacteria bacterium | reverse complement strand
CTTAGTAATTTTAACATTAATCAAAGTTAAAATATATTGTTGGAGCAGAGAGCTAAGTAGAAACGTTAAAAGAACTAATGTTAAGAACTTAAGGGTATGCTAAAACTTAATTACAGCTCAAAAGTCGCTACCAGCCACAACGTGGGGAAAAAAAATTTGGTAAACGGTTACTTAATTTACAACTTTAAAAAGGCCCAAGGTCAATTAATCAATAATTCATGGGCTAAGGACGCCTAAGCTCGTAGAGCCAAAATAACGTAAACTAGTTCTCTTGGGCCAAAAGGTACCAAAATCATGGTTAAAAAATTAAGGTCGATTTAGAGAAAGATTAAAAAAGTAATCTAAATCATGATATAGTGTTTTCAGCCAATATTCAGTTTATCCCAGATTAACTCTTCTCGAAGGGATTAATAAGGGAGTTCAATTCCATAATGGGAGCCAAGCCTCTCAACAACGTCTGTTTCCCCTTCGATGGCTTCTAAATTTCGCAGTTAGGGTCCAATATTCTGCCCGGTCTCAACATTCTAACCAATTGTCAGCTTTTTCAGGCCTAGTTGAAGAACCATTTATGTTGGCGCTCTCAATAGCCTCACTTCAAATAAAAAACCCTTTTCTGTAACCGTTCACAAGGCCTCGTCAAGATCTTAAGTTTTCCACTTCCCTCTCGACTGAAGATAAGGCCTAATATGGACTAATGGTTGACATTATTCTCGCAATTTGAAAATTCCATTAAAGCCAACCTTAAGGCGTATAAAATGCTCTGCTAAAATCTCCTCAAAGCACCTTAGGTATTTTATTTAACTATTTTTAAATCATTGTAAATTAGCCGATAAGTTCTAAATTCAGCTCTGTAATCTTTAATTTAAAGCCTTTAAAAGTCCAATCAAGATCGAAGCGCAAAAAGTCACCTTTATCAGTCCTTAAATTTGTAACAGGGCCTTATTACTAGTTAATTTTTTAGACTACTTTGCTTTTAAGGGGTTTTTGCGCTTCGATCAATCAAGGCTTAGGAAAATTGAAAGCCTAGTTTTTCAGCCCCAAGCCTAGAATTTTTAAGCTTACTTTTTAGAGTACAATATACTTTAGCTCTGCTTTGGTCATAAGAGCTTTAAGCTCGACGTTTTTTAAAAAATTCCTTTATTATTTCCGCGCACTCATTAGCCATGATGCCACCTAGTATTTCAGGCCTATGGTTCAGGCCGGGTATAGATAGTAAATCTAAAACAGAGCCAGCCGCGCCCCACTTGGGCTCAGGTGCCCCAAAAAAAATTAAAGAGACCCTGGCGTGCACAGCGGCCATTAGACACATGGGGCAAGGCTCTAAAGTGCTGGCTAAAACTGTACCAACTAATCTGTAATTACCTATTTTGGCTCCAGCCGCCCTTAAGGCTTCTATCTCGGCGTGGGCTGTGGGATCGCAAAGCTGGGTCACTCGGTTCTGCCCGCTCGCTATTAAGTGCCCTTGAGCGTCACTCACTGCGGCCCCGGCTGGGACCTCTCCTTGCTGAGCGGCCACTTTGGCCTCCTCTAGGGCTATGGCCATTAATTTATGGCCTAAAGTTAGTCTCTTGTCCATGGCCAAACGCTCCTCGGCCAATTGTCTATTATCTTTGAGGCTCTGTTGATACAAAAATTACTCGTGGCGCAAAAAATCCCTAGTTATCAGTCCTTAAAATTGTAACATATTTTTATTACTAGTTATTTTTTTAGACTATTATGATTTTACGAAGTTTTTGCTCTTCGATCAAAATTAACCTTGCTCTTCCGGCGGCCTTAAATTTTAATGGGCCTAAAATCGTGTCCGTTCACAAATGTGGACATTTAAGGGCCCGTTCACAAGAGAGAACGTTGTCGGGCCAAGCCTATTGCAAGGGACGACACATACCGCAACAATGTAGCCCCCTATAGGAGCTTAGTAATTTTAACATTAATACAAGTTAATATATATGGTTGGAGCAGAGAGCTAAGTAAAAACCTCAAAAGAACTAATGTTGCTCGAAGCGCAAAAACCTCTTAAAATCAAAATAATAAAAAAAATTAACTAGTAATACGGCTCTGTTACAAATTTAAGGACTCATAAAGGTGACTTTTTGCGCTTCGATCAATGTTAAGATCTTAAGGGGATGCTAAAACTAAATTACTACTCGAAAGTCGCTACCTGCCGCAACGTTGGGAAAAAAGACTTGTTGAACGGTTACCTAAAATCAAATTGTAAACCTAGGTTAATATTTAAATTTTAATTAATTTCATTTACTATATATTTTTTTATATAATAATATTCATTTTATTGTTTTTTTAGTTAAATTTTTTAATTTAAACATATTATTAGTAGCTTGATTTTTCTGTAATTTAATTTTACACTGGTAGTGATTTTTTTTAGTTTGAGCCTTGCTTTCGGACTTAGGCTAGGATTTAGGGTTGTTCTTGGCTGACCTATAATTTTTTGACTGCTCTTAATTTTTTATCATATTCTATTTTAATATTTTAATAAAAATTTTTTTTTACTTTTAAAATTTTTATTATGCTATTTTTTTATTCTTTTCACAGTAAAAACATTAATTTTTTATTAAAGACTTCTTGAGCGCAGTTTTCAGCCTATTAAGTTTGATCGAAGCGCAAAAACCTCTTAAAAGCACAATAGTCTAAAAAATTAACTAGTGATAAGACTATGTTACAAATTGAAAGACTGATAAAGGGGACTTTTTGCGCTTCGATCAAGTTTATATTAAATCTTTTCTACGTTTTGTTCTTTCATTCAGGTTCGTAAATTAGGCGTTCATTACGGACCATCAAAATTTCTTTTAACTCAAAAAATATATTGTTTTTTTCCCTTAAAACCGCTAAGGTTTCTCTCGTTAACATACACCCTATAATTTTTAACACTTTTGGAGAGTAAAATGTCGGACAGAAAATACGAATTTTCTTGGGAACTCATCGGCGATTTAGACACCGCTCGCCCCAACCTTGGGCCGACCCTACGCATAGAGGCCTACCGGCTCTTGCAGTTTTGCACTAGAGACATCTTAGAGCAACACTTCGGGACCGATATGTGCGATCAAATCTTCTACGAGGCCGGAAATTTAGCTGGCCGCAATTTTTACGAAAACGTTCTCGACCATAAGCCTAAAGACATTCAAGACTTGGTTAAGCAACTGCAAACCCTTCTTAAGGATATAGGCATCGGTATTTTTAAGGTCGAAAAGCTGAGCGAAAACCTTGAATGCATCATGACCGTGTCCGAAGATTTAGACTGCTCGGGTTTACCAGAATTGGGCTACGGCGTTTGCGTTTACGACGAGGGCTTTATTTCCGGTATCTTAGAAAGCTTTACCGGAAGGCACTTTAGCGTAAAAGAGATCGATTGCTGGTGCACTAACGAGCGTACCTGCCGCTTTGAGGCCAAGCCTAAGAGCGCTTAATTTAGCCTCCTTATGGGCCATTAATTGGGCTGCCGTTGGTTTATTAAAGCTTAAGGCGGCCCGCTATTTTTATTTTAATCGAAAGGCACTTAACTACATTAATTATTTAAATAAATTTAATTTTCTTTTTACTTGGCTATTATAGGCTTATGATTTTTTGATTGCCCATAACAGAGCGACTCGCTTACTGTTCTGACTTGGCCTAGCCTAGCTTTTTATTAAGCTTACTTTAAATATCTCGGTTGTTAAAGAATTAGATTTTTAATAGTAGCTTTTGCTTTTTACAAAAAAAACTTGCTCACCACTGACCAGAGCTTTTAGTCCACTATCTTTGGTAGGTAATCTGCTTTCGAGCTGTAATTTTATTTTTAGCTAGCCTTAAGATCTTAAGCATGTCTTTACGAGGCTACTGATAGGGTTGGTATAGAGATCTGTTTTTAAAACTCGAATTATATTATAATAGATTTGCTCCTATTAGGAGGCAAGATTGTTGCGATAAGTCTCTTGTCTAACAAAATAGGCTCGGCACCTTAAAGTTTACGATCCTTAAGTTCACGAGATAAAACACAACAGACATAGGCCCTTTGGTAGGTAACTTTACCTCTATATTCGTTATTCGGGCTTAAATACTCGCTCGATGGCCACGCGCGAGGGCAGTCGATTTGACCGATTTTGCTGATCAAAATCATATAATTAACGACCCGCCGGAAGCGGAGATAAAGAGGCTGGTTCATTTCACCAAAGCCCAAGCCGAGTCTATGTTTAAATTTTTGGAAAAGGTCATCACTGAACACAAAACCCCGGTCATGCCCCCGGAGTACTCTCACTGGGATACTTTCAACTCCCTCTATCAGCACACCAGTGAGATAAAAAACGCCCTGGCCAACTTCGCTAAAGGTGATTTGGACTTAAGGATGGTTAAAAAAGGGGCCACCTCGGGTAATCTTAAGGCTATTTTGGCTAATCTCTCCCATTTGGCTTGGCAATTTAAAGTGGCCGCTCAGGGCGATTTTAGTCACACGGTTGATTTTATGGGCGAATTTTCAGACGCCTTTAATCTAATGACTACCAATTTGGCTCGCCACGAAAAAGAAATTCAAGAAAAACAAGAACAGTTGGCCGTTATGGCCGAAGAACTCAAAAAAGAGATTCGCCGCCGCGATCAAGTCGAGGCCGCCCTTAAGGAGAGCGAAAGTAACTATCGTAAGCTAGCCCTCCATGACCCTCTTACTAAGATTTACAATCGCGGTTATTTTAACGAGGCTGGGGTTAGGGAAGTTGAGATTACCCGCCGGAGGGGAGACGAACTCTGCTTACTAATGATGGATTTAGATAAATTTAAGCGATTTAACGATACCTACGGACATTTAAGTGGCGACTCCGCCTTAATAAACGTAACTAAGGTCATCCAAGAACTTCAACGCAAGACCGATATCTTCGCCCGCTTTGGAGGGGAGGAATTTGTACTCCTTTTGCCACAGACCCCTTTTAGCGGCGGTAAGGTTATAGCTGAAAAATTGCGCTCAGAAATCGCTGCCAGACCAAACCCAGCTCCCAACGCTCCCGATCCTATTACCATCAGTATAGGCCTTGCCTCGTTACCCCAGAGTGATGCCATAAGCGAGCCTGTCTCAGAGATAGTTTTAAAAAATCTCATCTCTAAAGCCGACGAGGCCCTCTATCAAGCCAAACAGGCCGGCGGTAACTGCGTGCGCTATTACGAGCAACACCATCCGCCTAACTCAGCCACACCCGGGGCCTCCTCTTTAGATAATAACCAAGAGAAATCTAAAACCGAGAGCGAAGATGAAACGAACCATAATCAAGCTATAATTTCCGAGTCGGTTAATTTTGAAAAAGCCGCCTTAGAATCGCGATCTGAAACTCTAAATCAAAGGGGAAACTCTTAAACCCGCCTTCTTTCAAGCTCTATGGCCATTTTGGCCTCGAAGGCCTAACTAGCCTTTGGGTTATTTTTTTTATAGTCCATCTTTAATCATATGTAACCGTTTACCAAATCTTTTTTCCCCACGTTACGGCTGGTAGCCACTTTCGAGTGGTAATTGAGTTTTAGCATACTCTAAGATCTTAACAGTAGCTCTTTTGAGGTTTCTACTTAGCTCTCTGCTCCAACCATATATTTTAACTTGGATTAATGTTAAAATTACTAAGCTCCTATAGGGGGCTACATTGTTGCGGTATGTGTCGTCCCTTTCAATA
>JAITQT010000055.1 GCA_031288745.1 Deltaproteobacteria bacterium | reverse complement strand
AACGTGACCTTTACGGTTACCTTAATTATGCCCATAGCCATGGAAAAAGAGCTGCGCTTCGCTATTCGCGAGGGTGGCCGGACCGTGGGGGCCGGGGTTATCTCGGAGATTATCGAGTAGCTCTAACTTAATTTTGGAGGGATATTATGCCCAGAGACATAATTCAGCTGCAGTGCTCAGAGTGCAAGAAAAAAAATTACTCGACTACCAAAAACAAAAGGCGGACGCCTGGGCGCTTAGAAATCAAAAAGTTTTGCCCCTTTGATAAGCGTCACACGGTCCATAAAGAAGTTAAATGAGCTAATAGAGCCCCTTTTGGGCGCTCTTTAGGCCAGTAGCTCAATTGGTAGAGCACCGGTCTCCAAAACCGGGGGTTGGGGGTTCGAGTCCCTCCTGGCCTGCCAATACTACCTTATTTAGTCGAGAGACTTTCATTTTTCCCAAAAGCTTTTTCAAGCTTTAACCCTAAGCGTTAAATTGTTTTATGACTAGACATCGTAAAAATAAGGCTAATAAAGCCGCCCCGCCTATAGAAGAAACGAGCGCCAAGGCCGATGGCTCTAGCGCCTCAGTGAAGGTATCTAAAGCAGCTCTCCCGCCGAGCGCACCTAAGCTAAAATCTAAAAAAGAAGAGGAAACGGTTAAAGAACCCGGATCTATTCTTAAGCTTTTGCTCTTCTTTAAAGAGGCCAAAAAAGAACTCGGCCGGGTCCATTGGCCTAACCGTAAAGAAACCTTTAAATCAACGGGCGTACTCTTGATTTTGGTGGCTATTTCCGCAGTCTATTTAGCCTTGGTCGATGGGATTTTAACCCGTCTTTTGCGCCTAGTTGTAGAATAGTTTATTTTGAAAATTTATTATTTTGGGAAGTCTATACTTTGAGTCCCCCTTTTTTACAACTCATTTAGACTATTCGCTTTGCCCCTGGTTTTCTTCTTTTTTCGATGCTGGTGCACGCCCCCAAACTAAAATCCTAAAACCTAAGACCAAATCCCCTAACTTAAATTTCTCGGCCAAACTGTCTCAAGCCTTTAGGGCTTAACAACGACGAGAAATTACGGCGAGATTATGGCGCGATTATATTGTTGAGAGTTAAAAGTGGACCATAAGTGGTACGTCGTTCACACCTTCTCAGGTTATGAAAACAGAGTCAAGCAGACCTTAGAAGACACTATCCGCAAGTATAACCTTAGTGAGCAAATTACTGACGTTGTCTTACCGATGGAAAACGTAATGGAGATCTCCAAAAAGGGCGGTCGCCGCACGGCTAGTCGCAAGCTCTTTCCCGGCTATCTTTTAGTGCGTATGCAACTAACTGATTTCACGCAGCATTTGATTAAAGAGACCCCAAAGGTTACTGGCTTTTTGGGGAATAATAATAAAAATAAACCTCTGCCTATTACCGACGACGAAGCGGCCCATATCATAGCTCAAATGGAAGAGGGTTCAAAAAAACCCAAACACAAGTTTCATTTTGAGGAAGGCGACGAAGTTAAGGTGGTCGAAGGGCCCTTCACTAATTTTACCGGGGTGGTCGAAGAAGTTAACGAGGACAAAGGCAAACTTAGGGTCCTTATTAGTATCTTCGGGCGACCCACTCCGGTGGAGCTTGATTTTGTTCAGGCAGATAAAACCAATTAATTTTTTTTATCTTTGGTTGTTCATTCTGTAGTTTTACTTTAAGCCTTGATTATTTTAATAGCAGATAAAACCAATTAATTTTTTTTATCTTTGGTTGTTCATTCTGTAGTTTTACCTTAAGCCTTGATTATTTCAATACTAGTACATTAAACATTAATTTTACCTTAATTTATACCTAAATAATTATAAATTGTTACTTTAAAATAATCGGCTCTTTTTCAATTTACTCCCTAAATAGCTAAGATTAACTTGACCAAATCGCCTAAAGGCCAGGCCAGAATTTTTTATTGGCTTTAGCTGGGCTTTACCTTAATTTTTTTCTTGATTTAATTTTTAGATTATGAAATAATATATAGTTCGTCGGAAGAAGGCTCCTTTGGGATTTTTCCTCCAACGTTCGTTCTATTGACGCCTCTTTTTTGGAGTTTTTAAAAATGGCTAAAAAAGTCGTGGCTCAGGTTAAGCTACAGCTCCCGGCTGGGCAGGCCACCCCCGCGCCACCCGTGGGCCCGGCCTTAGGTCAACACGGCCTCAATATTGTTGAATTTACCAAGGCCTATAACGCTAGGACTCAAAGCCAGACGGGTACCATTATTCCCGTGGTGGTTAGTGTCTATTCTGATAGGACCTTTACTTTCGTAACTAAGACCCCTCCGGCCTCAGTATTGCTTAAGCAAGCAGCCAAGTTAGCCAAAGGTTCGGCTACCACCGGAAGGCTAAAAGTTGGTCAAATCAGCCAAGACCAACTAGAAGAAATTGCTAAAGTTAAGATGGAAGACCTTAATGCCTACGACGTTAATGCTGCCAAAAAAATTATTGCTGGCACGGCTAGGAGCATGGGCTTAGAAATCGTTTAAAAA
The DNA here is from genome assembly GCA_031288745.1 of Deltaproteobacteria bacterium. Classification (GTDB taxonomy): domain Bacteria; phylum Desulfobacterota; class Desulfarculia; order Adiutricales; family Adiutricaceae; genus JAITQT01. The sequence goes on along the minus strand of JAITQT010000055.1, from coordinate 2,871 downwards.
TGCTTGGGGATTGGATTATTCGGCCTTTAAAGCCAGCTAACCAAGCCACAACCCTCTTAAGAAACTTAATTACTTCCATTTTAGGCTCTGTCTCAATCCCCTTGCTTTAGGTAGGGGAGGATATCAACACCTAATTTAGATATAATGTAAGTGCGGCCTTAGGCCAATGAACTTTGTTTAGGACTCCTCCCGGTCCTTTAAGGAATTAATTTATGACCGCCAGCAAAAAACATTTGGAAGCAGTGGCTAAAGTAGATCGCTTAAAAAAATATTCCTTCGAGGAAGCTATAAAACTACTTCTAGAAATCAAGCGGGCCAAGTTTGACGAGACCGTTGAGATTGCCGTAAGACTAGGGGTTGACCCTCGTCATGCCGATCAGATGGTTAGAGGCGCGGTCTCTCTTCCTTGCGGGACTGGTAAAACGGTTAGAGTAGCGGTCTTCGCTAAAGGCGATAAGGTTAAGGAAGCTACTGACGCTGGGGCCGACGCTGCCGGGGCCGAAGATCTGGTGGAGAGAGTTCAGGGAGGTTTTCTCGATTTTGATAAATCAGTGGCCACGCCTGACATGATGGGCTTAGTGGGTAAACTAGGTAAGATTTTAGGCCCTCGCGGCCTTATGCCCAACGCCAAGCTTGGCACCGTAACTTTCGACGTGGCTTTGGCTGTTAAAGAGCTTAAGGGCGGCAAAATAGATTTTAGGGTTGAAAAAAACGGAATTGTCCATGCGCCCATGGGTAAATGCTCTTTTGCGGCCGATAAGATCTTACAAAACGTCTCGGCCTTTCTCGATCAAATCCAAAGGCTTAAGCCGGCCACTTCCAAAGGGGCCTACTTTAAGTCTATCGCCATGTCCACCACTATGGGACCGGGCATTAAGATCGATCCCTTACTAGTTAAGGATCTAAAGGCTTATTTAGTCTGAAACTTGTAAATAAAACTTTAAATATTTGCTTTTAAGGCCCTCCGCTGTTGCCGAGGGCCGCCTAAATTTTCGGACCATAGACAACCGGTCGCTTTTTTTAGCGATAAAGGTTAGCCGCCGGTCGAGGTCAAAGGCGTCGTCGCCTTGCTTGGGCCGAAAAAAAAGGGCTAATTTTAGCTCTTTGAGCCTAAGAAAGGAGGAAGCGTAATGGAACGAACTCAAAAAGAAAACCTGGTCGGAGAGCTTAAAGAGACCTTTGATAAAGCTAAGGCCGTATTCCTAGCTGATTTTAAAGGCCTATCCATGGAAACCATGGCCTCTCTTCGCCGTAAGCTAAAGCAATCTGATTGCCAAATTAAGATAACTAAAAATACCTTGATTAAACTAGCGGCTAAAGACGGCGCTGTGGCCAAGCTCGAATCTCTTTTAATCGGTAACAATGCCTTAGGCTTTACTGAAAAAGACCCGACTATATTAGCAAAAGTGCTGTGGGATTTTGCCAAAGATAACGAAAAGTTCGTTATTAAAGGCGGGGTGCTTCAAGATAGAAAGGTCGACGCCAATCAGATTAAAGCCTTGGCGGTCCTACCTAGTAGAGAAGTGCTTCTAGCCACCTTACTGGGGACCATGCAGGCTGTTCCGGCCTCTTTGGTTAGAGTGTTGGCGGCCATGCCCAAAAAGCTACTCTACGCCCTATCGGCCATTAGAGACGCTAAAAGCGCTTAAGTTAGGCCTTAAAAAAAACATAACCGTTCACCAAATCTTTTTTCCCCACGTTACGGCTGGTAGCGACTTTCAAGTTGTAATTGAGTTTTAGCTTACGCTTAAGAGCTTAACAATAGTTCTTTTGAGGTTTCTACTTAGCTCGGTGCTCCAATCATATATTTTAACTTGGATCAATGTTAAAATTACGTAAGATCCTATAGGGGGCTACATTGTTACGGTATGTGTCTCCCCTTTCAATAGGCTTGGCACCGCAACATTCTCTCTTGTGAACGGGCCCTTAAACGTTCACAGTTGGTTAACGGACACAAAAAACTATACCCGCCCTTGGCGGGCTTAAAAATTAACTCAAATCGCCCTAGGGCATTTACGAGGAGGATTAAAATGGCCATTACCAAGGCCGAGGCCATCGAATACATAAAAGGACTTACAGTACTAGAACTTAGCGAGCTGATTAAAGAGCTTGAGGAAACCTTTGGGGTTAGCGCGGCCGCGCCCACCGTAGTTGCCGCAGCCGGGGTCGCCACTGCCGAAGCCGCAGCCCCCGTTGAAGAGCAAACCGAGTTCTCTCTAATTTTAACGGCCATAGGGGCCCAAAAAATTAACGTTATTAAAGAAGTCCGGGTCATCACTTCCCTAGGTCTTAAGGAAGCTAAAGAGCTAGTTGAGGGGGCCCCTCAAACGGTTAAAGAGGGTCTTTCTAAGGAAGACGCTGAAAAATTTAAAAAGCAACTTGAAGCCGCCGGTGCCTCGGTGGAAATTAAGTAGTTCGGCTATATTTTTTTTCTATCTCTCCCCGCATACCTTAACCGCCCTTTTGGAGCTCAAAGCCTTAAAAGGGCGACCTTCCTCAAATCCCTGGTCGGCTGGGGTGGTCTCGCCTCCTTGGGTTATTACCGCCTTTTGGTTATCGCCTTTTGGTTAATAATACCTTTTGCTGCCGTCAAGGCCCGCTTTATTAGTTCCCCTTTTTTAGGGAGACAGGCATCTCTATTTTTTCTTTTACTTTTTTGGCCCTTAAGGGGCGCTTAGAGACCCAGGTGGAGAATGGCCTCTCCTTCCTGGGCGTCGGCGTTTTCGCTGCTAAATTATAGGCTTTTATGTATTTAGTCGCCACTAAAAAAGGATAACACCATTAAATTACTTCATTTTTTTTAATTTGCTTTAATTTTAAGATATCGTTAAAATATGCTAAAATTTAATAATTTATAAAGACGGCTGATTT
>JAITQT010000051.1 GCA_031288745.1 Deltaproteobacteria bacterium | reverse complement strand
AAGTCAAGAGCAAAATATATGCCATTTGAAAAAAATTATTTGTATCTGGCAGGACTAAAATGTAAAAGCAAATTGAGCCTCCATGGGAGTTGAGGGGTTTTTGCGCTACGATCAAGGTTACCTTTAATGGATTTTTCAAATTGCGAGGGTAAGGCCAACCATAGGCCTTTAATCAGTTGAGCGGGAAAGTGGCAAATAAGATCTTGAAGAGGCCTAATAAATGGTTACTAGATAGCTGACGGGGCAATTTTAGCTCACAGCCCAGGATGCGTTTAAGTTAAGAGGCTAAAAGTAGAGAGCCTGATCAAAATAGAGCAATTTATCAGCCCAAAAGCTTCCAAGGCGGGACTTAGGGAGCTTTTGGGTGTGCCCGGCAGGGGAGCTAACTCGTGTGGTGAAACGTTTACTTAAGGCATTGTGTAGTAAGATGTAGTGTAGCTAAAGGCTTGGAGGGGCTGTAGTGAGACGCCAACTTAAAGAGCCGGAGAAAAAATTTTAGTCAGACGAATCTTAAATCGCATCAGGCAGACATGAGAGGACGAGCTGGACAAACAAAGTGAAGTAAAATACTGCGGGAGAGAGCACGGGGTCATTATTAGGCCAAGTGTCCGGCTATAGGCTATTGTAACCTTACAATTCAGAAGAGGCCATAGTCGTGAATTGGCGAACTTCGGGAAGGGCTTAGTATGGGAATCTGAGTAACAATGAGCGAGAACAACGACAAAAGTATGACGTCGACTTAATCAAGAGGCCATGAGTAGATCTAACTATCAATGCACCCAGTACCGAACAGCACGGTGGTTGGTGTGGGAGGACGGCGGGGCAAACCCGCCTCCTACCCGATTGTTAAATAAATTGTAACCGTTCATCAAGTCTTTTTTTCCCCACGTTGAGGCTGGTAGTGACTTTCGAGTTGTATTTAAGTTTTAGCATACCCTTAAGTTCTTAACCTTAGTTCTTTTAACGTTTCTACTTAGTTCTCTGCTCCAACCATATATTTTAACTTTGATTAATGTTAAAATTACTAAGCTCCTATAGGGGGCTACATTGCTGCGGTAAGTGTCGTCCCTTTCAATAGGCTTGGCCCCGCAGCGTTCTCTCTTGTGAACGGGCCCTTAAACGTTCACATTTGTGAACGGACACAACCAGTGGCCTCCATACGCTTGGCGTGAGTGAGCTTAGAGAGAGCCTCGACTTTACTAGAGTCGAGGTTTAGGGCCTTAGCTAAGCGCAAGCCGTAATCAGGGTTAGCCAAGTAGCAATGGGCGCTATGGCGAAGTTTTACGTTTTCACTGACCCCGCTCATGTTGCGGGCCGTGTTGTCGACTAAAATTTTCTTTTGCTCTTCCGTCATAAGAGAGTAGAGCGAGCCGGGGTATTTAAAGCAGTCGTCGTCAGCGTCGTCTTTAGGCTCGTAATTATCCAAGGCTCCGCTCCACTCTAAGGGAGGTTCGCGAACCAAAGGCTGCTCGGCCCATTGGTTGGGGGTGTTTGGTTGGTAAGAGGTTAGGGCCCCGTAATTGCCATCGACCCTCATCTGACCGTCGCGGTGGTAGCTGTGGGCCCGAATCTTAGGGGAGTTTACGGGTATGAGGTGATGGTTGACCCCTAGGCGATAACGCTGGGCGTCTCCGTAAGAAAAGAGCCGGCCCTGAAGGAGTTTATCCGGGGATAGGCCTATGCCCGGAACGATGTTGGCTGGATTAAAGGCGGCCTGCTCGACGTCGGCGAAATAGTTTTCTGGATTGCGGTTTAGTTCTAGGACCCCGAACTCGATTTTAGGAAACTCGCTATGGCGCCAGATCTTAGTGATGTCGAAGGGGTTTTCGTAATGTTTTTTGGCTTGCTCATCGGTCATAACCTGGATGGAAAAGTTCCAGCGCGGAAAATCTCCTCTCTCAATGGCCTCGAACAAGTCGCGTTGGTGGCTTTCGCGGTCTTGGGCGACTATCTTGGCCGCTTCTTCATCGGTCAGATTTTTGATGCCTTGGAGGCAAGTTAGGTGAAATTTAACCCAGACGCGCTCGTTTTTATCGTTGATTAAGCTAAAGGTGTGGCTACCAAAACCGTGCATGTGCCGATAACTGTAAGGAATACCGCGATCGCTCATAGTGATGGTCACTTGATGGAGAGCCTCAGGCAGCATGGACCAAAAATCCCAATTATTTTGAGCCGAGCGTAGATTGGTCTTGGGATCGCGTTTAACGGCATGGTTTAGGTCTGGAAACCTTAAGGGGTCGCGCAGAAAAAAGACCGGGGTGTTGTTGCCCACCAGATCCCAGTTGCCGTCCTCGGTATAAAACTTAATGGCAAAACCGCGAATATCTCTTTCAGCGTCGGCCGCGCCGCGCTCTCCGGCCACGGTGGAAAAGCGGACGAAGACGTCGGTTTTCTTACCAATCTCCGAAAAAACCTTGGCTTTGGTGTATTTAGTAATATCCCCGGTGACGGTAAAAGTGCCGAAAGCTCCTGACCCTTTGGCGTGCATTCGACGCTCGGGGATGACTTCGCGGTCGAAATGGGCTAGCTTTTCTATTAACCAGGGATTTTGTAAGGCCATAGGGCCGCGGCGTCCAACCGTAGCCGAGTTAGTGTTGTCGGCCACCGAGGCACCGGCCGCAGTGGTGAGATTTTTGTCTTTGTCCATAAAAATTGACCTCGATTGTGATTAATAAATAGTTAAATGAAGACCTTAAAAAAGGCGAAGGGGAAGGCCGAGAGAAAAAACAAACGTTTGTTAGGATAATAAGGTAAGCCCTAAAAAAACTAAAAGATCTTTGGAAATCAGCCCCAATAATAGTGGAAAAAAACATGATAAAAAGAAAAAATGCATAGGTGAGGAATTAAGATTAAGGTCCGGCCTGGTAGCTAAAGTGTTTAGGACAGTTGATTTTGTCTAGAGATAGACGATTTATTTTATCAAAAAAGACGGAAAACAAGTCCAATAAAGATCGAAGCGCAAAAACCTCTTAAATGCAAAATAGTCTAACAAATTGACTAGTAATAAGGACAAGTTACAAATTTAAGGACTGATAAAGGTGACTTTTTGCGCTTCGATCAAGGTTGATATTTTTCTCAATTTGAAAAATCCATTAAAGCCAAGCTTACAGAGAATAGAAGGCGTGGCTAAGATCTCAAAGCGCCTTAGGCCTCTTTGAAGGGCTTGCGAACGGTTATCATCTATTTTACCTTATAGATATCCCGGAGCAGTGATTTTAGGCTAATATATTGCCTTAAGTTAATTTTAAGAAATATTAAAAAAGTTCCAGGCTAAAGGGGAATGATTTTTGGAACTCGGGTTTATTAGAGATGGATCTAAAATATTGACCATAGTTTTTCGGTAAAAGTTTTAAAAATGGAAGCCTTTCTAGACAGGCATCAAAGATGCTCTTCATGGAGTCGACGTCGATTAAGTTATAGATTATCAACTCTCGAAGGGCCTCTTGTCTTACCGTAGTTTTTCGGCTGTTGTTTTTGTAAGTATACCAAAGATTAACGGCCATCAGCCCGTCGCCTTTTCCTTCAACGCGGTCGAAACCTAATTTCTGTTCGATATATTTTTGGCCTCCGGTTAGTCCTAATTGGCGACACAGATATCTAAGATCGACGTGGGCGGCAGGAATAGTTATAGAGCTAAAGGTTTGCTTCAAAAAAGGAACGTCAAAGCTGCGTCCGTTAAAGGTAACTAGAGCCTTGGCCCGGCTAAGATCGTCTAAAAGCTCACTAGGATCGTCTCGGCCGTGAACTAAGATCTTAAACTTATCGCTTATGGACCAGCCGACTATGGTGATGGTAGAGTATTGACGGCTAAGGCCGGTGGTTTCTATATCTAGAAAGATAGTTTCCTTCGGGAAGGTCAGAGCCAGTCGGTAGTGCTGATCAGGTGGCAAACGTTTGATGAAATAGTAGTGATCCCCTCTTTCTATGGCCCTTTTGGTCTCCAAATACCACTGGCTACCATCTGGGTTTTGATCTGGGCTTGAAAGTAGGTTAGATTTTAAAAGATCCTCATGGGTGAGGATACCTTGCTCCCAAAGCTCCAGTTCTTTATGGGCCGTTTTTATTTGTTTTAGATGAAGAAAAGTGTGCTCAAGCATGTTTAATTCTCCCTTAGGAGTATAGTTAGTCGCCACTAAAAAAGGATAACACCATTAAATTACTTCATTTTTTTTAATTTGCTTTAATTTTAAGATATCGTTAAAATATGCTAAAATTTAATAATTTATAAAGACGGCTGATTT
>JAITQT010000046.1 GCA_031288745.1 Deltaproteobacteria bacterium | reverse complement strand
AAAAAAATGGCTGAAAAAAGGGCAACTTATAAAAGCTGCTGGTTATAAAGGCTCAGATGTATTTCTTAAATCGAGAGCGACCGAACAAGGTCAAAAAGCCTAGCCCGAGTTTACAAATTAATTTAGACTGCACGATTAACTACTTGAAATAACAAATTTTTTTGAGTTAGACAAGTAGTCAAAAAATATTTTCTACTCAACGATATACCTCTTTAGCTTGTACTCATTAATATACGCATTGACAGCATCAGAAACCTTTGAAAACATCATTTTTACTTGGGGGGTATTGTTATCTGAAGAGGTGAAAATTTTCCTTTAGGGATGGGTAGTTGAGTCTAAAATTTGAATTTTCGATTTTAAAGCCATTTCAGTTATAGTTACGCTATTGGGTTGGTTACTCGGATGGCGAGAGAGCGACATAGGAGAAATAATAACGCCACCTTTTCCATGGGGCGGCTTTAGCCCCGTAGATTTACAATAAAAATTAGTCGGTTGTAAATGACCTACTCCTTCAAAGTTTAACATATTCTTGGCCGACTTGATGTCGGCGTCAGTTCCTAATTTGCCCACGAAAACGTTGCTAAAATTGGTGATAATAGAATTTTCTAGGCTTTTAAGGGCCTGAGACGCTAAAATTAAGCCGTAACCGTATTTACGGGCCTCGTTGGCAAATTTAGCCACCGCGGTTTTAGTGGGGGTACTTTTCAAACTAGGTGCGTAATTATGGGCTTCATCTATAACTAGTAAACCACTTAAACCTTGGCCAGGATTTTTTACTATATGGGCAAACATGCTTACCAATAGCTTATTGACGAAACGCTGCTTAAGGGAATTATCAACTAGGCCCATGAGGCTTATTACCGATATCCTGGTTTTGCCACTTTTGGATTGAAAAAGATCGGCTATCTCCACGTTCGATTTTTTTTCCAACTCGGGATTCTTTTCAGCCGCCCCAATAAGTATTTCGCTCATTTTCTTAGCTTCTTTAGGGGCACCCTCAAAAAGTTCCTTATTCGTGTCTACGGGTAGATCTTTTAACAGCTCAACTAACCCCGCGAAACCTTGACCGGTATTGCATTTAACCATGTATTTTAGAGCCCAAGCCAAAACACCTTCTTTTTTGTGGTCGCCTTTAGTCTTTAAAATGTCTCTCAAGGCATCTATGCAAATATTGACCCATTGGCTCAATTGCTCCTCACCCTCACTACCGCCAGGCTGGTAGGTAAAATCGGGGATTAAGGCTAGCCTCAGAGGGTTCCCCGATGAGAGGGCCGGCGTCCAAATAACCGTCTCGGTGGAAGAAAAAAATTTTCTAGCCCTCTCTTCATCGCCCTCTAACCAACCTATATGGGGCTTTTCCCACCTCTCTCCGAAAAAAGTCAAATCGCCTGCCCCGTCGATAATCACCGCCGGGGTTCCAGCTAGGGCCGCTTCTTCAGTTATACGCTTTAAAAGAACAGTTTTACCTGAGCCGGTGGCCCCGAAAATAACCGTATGGGTTAATAACTTATTGGCCTCAAGAAAGACCGTCGAGCCCCGCTCGCCTTTAGAGACTTTACTGCCAACGATTAAAAACCCTGACTCGGGCTCGGGCGCTAACCCTGGCGCTTCTTTAGCTTTTCCAGACTCGGGCACCTCGCCCTTTAAGCCTACCTCTAGAGCCGATTTAGGGCTCGAAGCCTCTTTTTTAGGCGACTCTTGAGAGAGAGTGATAGGCAAATCGGAAAACCAATTAAAAATACTTGATAGGCATTTAAGCTCAAAAATCGGCCGACGCTCCTTAGCCCAAGATTTGAAAAAATTTTCATACTCGCGCCGAACCAAAGTTAAGGCAGACATCAATTTTAGATCGTCGAGCGAGGGTTTGACCCACTCCCCTCCTAAGGAGTTAAATTTGCTAACCAGCTTAGCCGTAACTGTTCCCGAGGGCGGGTCTTTAAACCTTATAACCGCGAGCTTTCGCTCGCCAATTGTGCTGTCGATTCCCGATTGCGTCAGCGCTTCCTTGAGCCTGCTTTGAAAAGACTTGGCGTTAGAAGGAAGAATAACCCATAAACTTAAGCTGCGGCCTATACCCTTATCGTAGGCCTTAAAGCGCTTTGCGCAAGCGTAATTCGGCCGTAAACTCTTTTGGCTAATCTTTACTTCCGAACCAAAGAGTAGCTCTTCTACATCGCCCTCATCAAACGAAGCTACCAAGGCCTCAAACAAAGATTTAACTATTTCTATCCAAAATTTGCTCTCGCCCTCCTCGTTATCGGTAATCTCAATCCCCAACTCACTCTCTTGCCGCTTTTTATTAAAAAAATCATCTATGTTTGTTAGCGACCTAACTTGCGGTAGACAACCCCCGAGATTATTGCATTCGTAAACTCGGCCCTCGGCCTTAAAGTTATCGACCAGATTGGCTACTTTTTTCAAAAGCTCTCTAGGAGTAAAATTCTCAGCGTCCTTAAAGGCTTCAGGCAAAAAAGGCCAGCTAGGATAAGCTACCTTAAGCCCCGCTTGAAGGTAAGCCTGGCCCAATCTATTAGCAATTAAGCGAGAGGCCTTGTCGGCCGACTTTATAGGCGTTAAATACAAAGGGTGGTCGAATCTGGCCATTAAGCTAGAAAGGCTTGAGCTATTTAAATCTTGCCAACTTTCGAATAATAACGTAATGACGGTCAAAACGGACTGAGAGGTGTTGACCATGGCCGCCAGGCCGCCAGCGACCTCAGAGCAGATGCTTTTGGTATTTTCTTCCAATCCCTCGTTGGCTTTATTTTGAGACTCTCTTCCTATCACCGCGTCGAGTTGGTCTATTGCTGCACTCATAAAAGAACCGCTCAAAGCAATCAACCGGCTTAGCCCGCTAAAGCACTCTCCAAAATTAGCTAGAGGTTTTTTAAAGCCGCATTCGGCCATATCCCACTCTAAGCTCTCACTGCCTTGGAGCCAATTATAGCCGCTCATATATAAATTACTATCTCGCGAATTAAAGAAAACCAAAGCCCTAATCAAATCGCGATTTTCAATGCTAATGAGCCGTGCTTCCGAATTAAGTATAAAAAGACCGTTACAAATACGCTCAGTTAGATCTGACAAATTAGCCTGATTAGCCGTATAAAAAAATTGCTCTAGAGGCTCATTTAATCGTCCCATGGCCGTTTTTAAAAGCTCTTCCACCAAACGTAATTTTTGCTCTCGACCGTCGATTCCTTTTTGCTCAAGGGAGTTGCGCAGATAAAAAAAGAAAGTGTCCCAAAAAACCTTAATGTTGCTCATGTCTGCTAAGATAAAATAGCCGCCTTTTTCTAAAGTACGGCGACATAGATAAGACAGGACGTGGGTTTTGCCAGCCCCGCCCTGACCTAAAACTACCCTTCCTAACTGAGCTTGCCGACCGTGCGATAGCTCGTCGGTCAAAGAATCTACAGCTTCTCTTACCTCTAGATGAATGTCAGGTACGTCCCAAGCCGGTAAGCTCCAAGCCCCGTCAACTTTACTGACCCAATTTAAATCGGCCTGACTAAGCGCTTTTAAATAGGCCTTTTCGCCAGATATAATTTTTTCCAAGATATCGCCCCCTTGTTCGGTTAAATATTTTAAGCCCGCTTTGCCTCTCAGAGCAAAAATAGGTGATGCCTAACCACTCCGCCCACCCTAAGCGCCGCTCGCTCGTCGTCAGGCCCAATCCTATCGGGATCGTCAAAGGCGTAAAGGACTAGCTTTCCTTGTTTTTGAAGCTCCAAAAGGGCCCAGTCGAGATCTTTAGGCCGCCAATCTGGCAAAAGACTTCTAAGAGCTGCTAACCTTAAAGAGCCTCCGGGCATAAAACGAAAGGGCTCTAATGATTTAAGAAAGGTTAAGAGTTCCGAGTCAGACTTACTTGGTTGCGGAGTGGGTAAACCTAAAAACTTAAAGACCTCGACCCCTTGAGAGCGGGCCCTGTCTAGACTACTTAAAAGCCAGTTAAGGATAGTGGTGGCGGCTGGAGATCGTCCAAAAGGCTGGCCACTAAGATTTTCACTTAAATATCTGCGACCTTTTTCTGTCAAAAAAATCTTTAAACGGGGCGAGGCCGAATTGGCTTTGGCTAGGCCCTCTTTTTTTAACACCTCAAACTCTTCAGCAGAGGGCCGGTGTTTTAGGACCTCTATTAAACCTTTCTGTTGAAGAAACTTGCGGCTCTTAGGTGAAATAACGGGTTTAACCAAACAATTCCAGCGTGTGCCTCCGCCGGCCAAAATACTCCAAAGAGAGAGTAGATTAATAAGAGGAGATTTCAATTTTTCCATTTTCTTTCTCGCCATTAGCCCACTAGGTTTAGCCCCTGGATTAATGGCGTCCTTCTCTTTAGTCTGAAAAGTTGCGATAAATAAACTTAGACTAGTCGCCCTTATTTAAGTAACTGCAATTGTTGTAGTAAGTGTGAATCAAGCCTTTAGACGTTTTAATGTTGAAACTGTCAGAGCCCTCAATGGCCAAGTTAACAAAGAATTACAACTGAAATCCCCTTAAAATTTCCTTTGATAATACTAGATCGCTAATTCTTTATCCTATGGCGCTCTTAGAGCGTAATTAACCATGAGGTTAAACCCTAACTTAATAAGCCTCGGCCGCCAATATTACCTAGCTGTAAATAGCGAAATAGTACCATATTTACGCTAGTTTAGGACCTTAAAGAGCTGAAAACTAATAGCTAGCGCCTAGAACCGTTAAGGCCTTGCGCGTGTTGTAATGGCCGTAGAGTCTTTTGAGGGGGGTTCTTGCGACTAGCTAGAATCTTCATCGCTAGATTGGGGTTTTTGGCGAAAAAGACCCTCAATATCTTAATCGGCTTTATTGGTTACATTTAGCCCAGCAAATAGATAGATTCGAAAGATACCCACTCCCCTAGCTTTGAAACATTATTTTAAATAATGAAGAGGATCTTTTTCCCGCAAAAATAAAGGTGCCGCCTACTAGAGTTCTCTAGAGGTACTCGCTAAGCTCATAGCCGAAAAGAGAGCCCTGTTGACCCGACTTCCGGCCACCTTAGGATTAAGAAGCTTTTAGCTCTCAAAGACCGTGTCGACGATGAGAGAGGCCCTGCCTACCAGTTTATTAGCTTTTGTACAAATTTATTCTCGACTCTACCAGGTGACGATAACCAGACTCAAGAGAGCCTTGGGCCTTTTAGATGATGTAAAATTGATTTCAAAATACTCTAACCCGAAAAAGACTAAAAAGTCAAAGCCTGGTCCCTGATTTACTTTATCAGAAGCGCTGTAAAACTCCGCCCTTCATGGCGAGGATATAAAGCCTATTCGGGTTTGCATCTTGTTTTCAATCCAGAGATCTTTAATCTTCCAACATAATTGCGGAAAATTAAAAACCGCCTTCAGCCCAAGCTTCCCTTTAAATAACTTTCTGTTATTGACTAGATAGTCGCCACTAAAAAAGGATAACACCATTAAATTACTTCATTTTTTTTAATTTGCTTTAATTTTAAGATATCGTTAAAATATGCTAAAATTTAATAATTTATAAAGACGGCTGATTTTGAAAAAA